>DATHEN010001424.1:0-5163 GCA_035318565.1 Polyangiaceae bacterium | reverse complement strand
CTTCTCCAGGTTCCTGATGCGGTTTTCGATCGTGACCGTGCGTTCGTCACCCGGCGCTGTCGCGAGATACTGCTGCAGAGTGGTTACCGCCAGCCGCAGGTTGCCCTGACGCTCGTGCACAGTCGCAATGTTCAGAAGAATTTCCGGTCGCTTGGACAGCTCGTAGGACTTCTCGAAGGCCTTGAGCGCGTTCGCGTAATCGCTCTCCTGAAGGTAAGCGACACCGGATTCGAAGTGCCGGCGTGCGAGCTCATCGGCGCTGGCTTCCTGTGCCCGAGCTGCGCCGTTCAGCGTGAGAACGGCCGCGCACACCAAGCCCGTGAGCCAACGTGCACAGCGGCGGCCAGAAGCGAGCCCCCCTCGTTTCTTTTCGAGCATATTTCGCGGCATGTTACGCCCGGTCTCCCTTGGAATCCAAGCTTGCTGTCATCCGACAGCATGGTTTCAAGAGCAAGCGCAATGCCGCTCCGGGCAGCGCGTTTTCCCGGGCGTTTGTAGGTGAAAAGGGCAGTCGCACACGCTCCCTCTCGCGTGTCACTCGCTCGAGCGGCAGCTCAGCGAGTCTTTGCGGTGCATGGAGCGCCGCCTCGAGGATGAAAAACGCTCGCACTCGGCGCGAGATCTGCGGCGAGCGAGTGAACTCTCGAGCGCTTCGTTTTCACGTAGCGAGCGAGCTACAAGCCGGCAACCTTCCTACTCAATTCGAAGATCCGGTCCTGAATCGAGATGCGATTGATCGTCTCTGACGCGAGCTGACAAGCAACGCGGCGGCTAGTGTGGCCGCACGCGTTTCCCGTTAGCTAGAAGCATCCTGGAAATCGCAAACGCACGCGGAGCACGATATGAAACGACGACTTGGCGTCAGAATGCGAACGGACCTTCGAGTGATTGAGCGATCGCGCACGTCCGTCGTGCAATGTCGCGGCATCGAGCTCTCGCCGACCGGCATCCTGCTCGACCGGGGCCGGCGCGCTTCCGCGCATGCCAAGCCATTGTTCGTGCATCTCGAATTGGTACTGCCCGAGCAGGCGCGGACGATAAGCGCGATCGCGCGTCCGATTTGGCAGCGCGGTTCGCAGCAGGCGCTCAAGTTCATTCGCATCAGCGACGCGGACCGGTTGACCTTGGCCGAGCATCTGGACCTGCTGGAGCGCCGCGGCGCCGTCGTGTGCTGAGCGTTCCACTCCTTACAAGTGCTGGTCGCCTGCGGCTTCTGGCTGGGACTCGAGCGATACGATCATGAAGCTCTGGCCCGCGTGTTCGAACGAGCTGCCGACAGAAGCCCCTAGCAGCCGCGCAGCGCCGTAGCGTCGCAGGTAACCGGGCGCGGCACAGGTGACCACGCGCTCACCGGAGATGCGCGCGCGTCAGCGCCGCCGCGCTCTACGAACTCTCGCCGACAGCCCGGTTACTTGAAGTCGAGAGAACGGCGGCCCGCTTCGCCCGTCGCCGCCGAGCAGCGCCGAGCAGCCCCGCAGCGAGAAAGCAGGCGGCCACCACCCTGCCCTGCGCGCCGCTTGACTTCGAGCTCACGGCACACGAGGAGTCGGACTCCTCGTTCTTGGACGCGGGCGCACGAGGGGGGTACATCGCGCAAACGCCCGCGATATCATCGGCGTCCAGGCTGCGCAGCTCTTGGGTGCCGAAAGCCTGCGTTTCTGCGACCATGGTGGCGCCGGGCACCCGCGTGTGGTCGAGGCCGATCAAGTGCCCCACCTCGTGCGTCAACACAGCCTCCAGGTCGATGGCCGGCGCAGCGGCATCGATGGCGAGTGCGTGCGTCTCGGAGTTGATTTCCACCTCGGCGCTGCTGATTTCACCCGAGTCCACGTCGAACGTCAGCCAGGTGATGGCGCCGTAGCTCGCGGGATACTGCCAGCCCGAATCGACGTACGTGACCGTGGCTTCACCCTGGTTCATCGCCCCCGGCAAGAGCTCAGCCACCTGCAATGACAGCGCGGGCGACTTGCCGGACGCGCACTCGACACCTTGCCAATTGTCGAAGGCACGCTGGAGCACGTCTCTCGTTTGCGCGGCTGTGATCGCCAGCCGCGCGCTTCCCGCCGGATCGATCGAAGCGGTGAAGGCGCCACGCTTCCAGGCGAGCCCCGGCGCAGCGATCAAGCAACCGTTTTCGTCTTGCGCGCAGTCCTGGGTCGCGCGGTCACAGGCGCGTGCTTGGCAAAAGGCGTGAGCAAAAGGTGAGAACGCGAAGGTCGCTGCAAACGCTACTGCACCTGCCGCAGCGCGTTGAAGCGAGAAGCGTCGAATCATCCGAGCGGGCACCTCCCGTGACGTAGCGAGAAAGGAGAGCTGTGGGAAGGATCGCGAAGAGGACCGCTGCCCGCTCCACCAGCTCGAACGTGTTCGCCGTTGTCCCGGCGCGCTCCGGGCCCGCCTCCGAATTTCGGATTGATAGTTCCGAAATTCGGAGTTGGATATTAATGACACACTGTTTGCGGAAACATCCACTCCGCCACGACTCCCTGTTGTTTCTGCTGTCTTGACACCCCTGTGATCGCGAAATTTCTGAAGCTGGTCAAAAATTCCGGCCAGTCGGGGACCTAAATGGACATGGCGGCGCGCGTGCCAACAAAAATCGTCAAGCGATGCCACCCTCCGGAAATCGAATGGTGAGATACGAACCCGCCTTGCCAGCGGGGAGGAAAATCCGGCGTAAACCTGCGTGCTTCCCGCGCAACCGCGCCGTTCCACGCACGTTGGCTTCCTACTTGCTCAGTTGTGCGACGTACTCGTGAAGTGATTCCACTCGGCGCTCTGCGTCATTGGAGTTGGAGGACATCAGACATGAAAAATCGCTCATTTGTGACATTTGCGGTCTTAGCTGGCGCCGCGGCTACCATCGCTGTTGTCGGTTGTTCCGAGGACGACAGCGACGCGCCGAGGAAGGGTGCGAGGTCGGGGAAGGAAGCTTCTCTACACTTCGCAATTGATATCGGTGGTGGCGTCACTCTGGACGAAGTCAACTACGTCATCGACAACGACGGCAATCCAGCCGCCCCGAACGACGCCGCAGGCCCGATCGACGTCAGCCAAGCCGGTTCGACGATCTCCGCCGAGGTCGGTGTCCCGCTCGGAAGCAACTATATCGCCTATCTCACCGCATCGTCCGCAGATGGCACCGTGGAGTGCGAAGGCCAATCATCCACCTTTAATGTGACGAGCACGACGGACGACGTGGAAGTGGGAGTCAGCCTGCGCTGCACCAACACGGTCACCGGCGAAGAGATCGGCTCCGTGCGCATCAACGCAGACGCCAGTGTCACGAGCTCCACCTGCCCGAGCGTCAGCTCGTACGCGGTTTCGCCGCTGCAGGTCGGCGTGGGCGGTACGATCCGCCTGACTTCGGCATCGAGCGGCGCCAACGCGACGGTAAGGTGGAGCGAAGGCGCCACGACCATCGCCACTACGGCGAACGCCACGTACACCTGCGCAGCGGCAGGCGCCCATACTCTGACGCTCACCGTGGGCTCGAGCGCAGAGGCATCGTGCGCTTCGACCAAGACCATCTCCGTAACGTGCGCTGGCAGCACCGGCGGCGCTGGTGGCGCGGGCGGCCAGGGTGGCGGCGGCGGCCTCAGCTCCGGCGGCACCGGAGGCGCGAGCTAGTACCCGCTAGCGGATGTGCAGTCTGGATTTCCGCGGTTCGCAATCGAGCTCATGCTCGGGGCGGGCCGCAGAAATCCGTCGCACGTCTTTTGAATTAGCCTCGGTACAGGACTGTCACTGTCGAAGCCGGTTTTTCGTCCACGGGAGCTTCGTCTCTCGTGCACAATCAACTCAGTGTGCCGAATGATCGTGCGTCCGTTGGCTCTCATAGGCAGGAACACAGCATGAAGTGCGCTGGGTTTTATTTTGGCCCGGCAGCGTTGGCGCTCATCGTGGTGAGCGCCTGTGGAAGCGACGAAAAGGTTTATCCCTTCGGAAGCGTGAATGGCGCCAGGCCCAGCCCCGAGTGCGGCAATGGCGTTCGCGAGCACGGCGAAGCGTGTGATGACGGCAACACGCTCCCAGACGATGGCTGCTCGCCCACCTGCACCACGCTCGACATCTGCAATCTGCCGCCGGACCCAGGTAAATCGCAGTGTAAACGCGGCCGGCGCAGCTACTGGCTCTACGACCGCGAAGACAATACCTGCAAGCAGTTCGTTTACAGCGGTTGCGGCGGTAACGAGAACCGCTTTCTCAATCGCAACCACTGTGAGCGGGCGTGCCTCACGGAGTGCGGCAACGGACGGCTCGAACGCGGCGAACAGTGTGACGACGGCAATGACGCCTCGGGCGACGGTTGTTCCGCCGAGTGCGCGAGTGAAGGTTCCGTGGTCATCGATGGCGGCGTGAATCTGTGCGCACGCATCGATAGCTACTCCGTATCCCCGCTGCAGACGGCGGTGGGCAATGCGATCGCGCTTCGGGCAACGGTCGTCGATGCGGAGGGAGATCCGTGGGAGCTGCACTGGACGGCTTCGGCCGGCACAGTGGTGCCCGGCTCGGACCCGACCGCGGCCGAATACCGCTGCACCGTCGTCGGACGGCACACCCTGAGCCTCAGCGTGAGTGACGGCAGCGGCTGCGAGGACACCAAGCAAGTCACCGTCACCTGCGTGCCCGTGGCTCCGGTATGTGGAGACACCTTCGCCGACCCGCGCGAAGAGTGCGAAGACGGCAACCGCGTCGATGGCGACGGCTGCTCTTCCACCTGCAAGCGCGAGCGGCTAGTTTTCGACGCGGGACCGTGAGCAGCGAGCGGACGGCGGGCGAACGGAGCTCGTCGCGTTCAGCTCAAGGGTCGACGCAACTTACGGTAAACGGCTCGCTATCGAGACAACGCCCGTCGGAGACGGTGAGCGTGAGCAGAGCGGTTCCCGCCGCAGTGCATTCGAACGTGGTGCTGGGCTCGTCGGGACTGCCGAGATTGCCGCTGGTTGCGTACCAGTTGAAGGTCAGGCCCGTCGTGTCCGAGTCCTTCGCGCTGGCCGCGAAGAGCATGCTTTCGCCCACCTTGAGCTCGAACGGTACGGCGGCGATCGTGTTGATGCTGGGACACTGGGACACCGAGGGATCGATCACGACGTCGACCGAGTTGCTGTTGGTCACCCTCGCGCAGGTCATCGTCAGATTCACGGGGGTGGTCTGGGCCAG
>DATHEN010001423.1:0-2526 GCA_035318565.1 Polyangiaceae bacterium | reverse complement strand
GGCCGACGCGACACCCGCCGTCGCCCACGCCGAATCCCACGCGCGCATCATTCGGGAAAAGTGGCGGCTCCGGCAGCTGATCGGCACGTGCCAGCGCGTGGCCGCCGAAGGATACGGAGACTGCGGAGACGTCCAGGCCTTCATCGATCACGCCGAGCAGTCCGTGTTCGACATCGCGCGGGTCCCCGAAGGCTCAACGGTGGTTCTCGTCAAGGACGCCATCCACGGCGCTTTTCAGATCCTGGCGGAGGCAGCGCGCCGCGGCGGCGGCATCACCGGTGTGCCGACGGGCTTCGTCGAGCTCGACAAGCGCTGCGCCGGGTTGCACAAGGGCGACCTCTACATCGTGGCCGGCCGGCCCGGCATGGGCAAGACGGCGTTCGTGTTGAACATGGCCGTGAACGTGGCCAAGCCGCGGCGGGTCGAGCTCAGCCCGGACGCCGATCCGTACGCCGAGGCGCCCATCGAAGAGCCGGGCTCTGGGGTCGCGTTCTTCAGCTTGGAAATGCCGCGCGAGCAGCTCGCGTCGCGTTTGCTTTCGGGCGAGGCACGTGTGGACGTGTCTCGCATCCGCAGCGGTGATCTGCGGCGCGAAGACTGGAACAAGCTCACCGAAGCCGCGTCGCGCTTGAGCCGCTTGCCGATCTGGCTCGACGACACGCCGGCGCTCACGATCCTGGATTTGCGCGCCAAGGTGCGACGCATCCAGGCGGATTTGAAGCGCGTCGACAGCGATACGCCCGCCAAGGGCCTGGGGCTGGTCTGCGTGGACTACTTGCAGCTCATGCAAGGCCGTCGAGACGCCGGCAGCCGCGAACAGGAGATCAGCGAGCTCTCTCGCGGGCTCAAGCAATTGGCCAAAGAGCTCGAAGTGCCCGTGCTGGCGCTCAGTCAGTTGAATCGCTCTGTCGAGACACGCACCACCAAAGACAAGCGCCCTCAGCTCAGCGATTTGCGTGAATCCGGCGCCATCGAGCAGGACGCCGACACGATCATGTTCATCTACCGCGACGAATATTACTTCAAAGACAGTCCGGACAAGGGCATCGCCGAGATCATCATCTCCAAACAGCGTAACGGACCCACGGGGGCGATCAAAACGAAGTTCACTCCCGAGTACACGCGCTTCGACAACCTGGCGCGAGAAGACTACGACTTCGAAGGCGAGGGCGGGGAGTTCGACGGAGGCATGTGATCTGCCGGCGCGCGCGCAGGTGTGACGAACACGTGCTTGGCGAGCGCTGCCAGTAGCGCGGCGACCCCTGCGTGTGTCGCCGCGCTCACCAGATGGCACTCCACGCCGAGCGCGTCGAACTCCGGCTTCAGCTGTGCGTAGGCTTCGCGCGCTTCGGGTAGGTCCGCTTTGCTGAGGGCGACGATTTCGGGGCGCTCCGCCAGCTCCGGGCTGAACGCGGAGAGCTCTTTGCGCAGGACGTGATAGTCGGCGAGCGGCGAGCGTCCCGGCTCATCGGTAATCGTGACCAGGTGCAAGAGCACGCGCGTGCGCTCGAGGTGTTTCAGAAAACGAATCCCGAGCCCGGCTCCGCTGCTCGCTCCGGGGATCAAGCCGGGAATGTCGGCCACCACGAAGCTCGGGCCGAGTGACGACTCGGAATGACCGAGCGTCACGACTCCCAAATGGGGCTCGAGGGTCGTGAACGGATAATCGGCCACCTTGGGGCGAGCGCGGCTCACGGCACGGATGAAGGTGCTCTTCCCGACGTTGGGAAAGCCGAGCAGGCCCACGTCGGCCATGACTTTGAGCTCGAGCCGCAGCAGCCGCCGCTCGCCGGGCTCGCCCGGTTCGGCGCGCCGCGGTGCGCGCTCGACCGACGTGGCAAAGTGCTTGTTGCCTCGGCCGCCCTTGCCTCCGCGCGCGACCACGAAGGGCGTACCGGGCTCGGTCATATCGCACAGTTTGCGGTTGGTCTCGGCGTCGATGATCTCGGTGCCGGGAGGCACGCGTACGGTCACGTCCTTGCCGGCTTTGCCGTAGCAGTCCTTGCCCTGCCCATCGACCCCGCGCTCGGCGCGAATGCAGCGAGTGTGCTCGAGGTCGTAGAGCGTCAGAAGACCCGAGTCCGCGACGACGATCACGTCTCCGCCGCGGCCGCCGTCACCGCCCGCCGGACCGCCAAAGGGCACGTACTTTTCGCGTCGAAAGGCGATCTTGCCGTTGCCGCCGGCGCCGGCCTCTACCTCGAGCTCGCATTCGTCGATGAACCGCATGTCGCCCGGCTCTATAGCCGAGGCGGGTACGACATGCCGGTGTATGGCTTGGGTTTTAGCTGCGACTTCCCGAGCGCGGTGGTTTCATGGGCAGCGCAGGGCGGTTCGGGCCGGTGACGGGCTGCGGCGGGGTGCCGCTGAGGGTGTCGTCTATGGCCGTAAGTGCGGCGAGCAGCGGTTCGAGGCCGAGCTGGATGGCCGGGGCCTGAAACAACACGGGAATCCGCGCGAGTTTCAAAGTAAGCGCCTTGCCCAGATCGACCTCGCGCTCCGCGAAGGCTTCGAACGAGGCGTAGC
>DATHEN010001422.1:0-2754 GCA_035318565.1 Polyangiaceae bacterium | reverse complement strand
GTGATGGAGAATCTCGCCTCGGCCGGCGATGGCGGCATGGCCGAGCAGTTTCCGGGCGGGGGCGGTGCGGCGCGTGGCGGCGGCATCGCGCAACGCGTCTCCAGCAGCGGCGCCGTCCACCTGGTGGGCGTCCGTTTGTTTCGCAACGCAGCCTCCGGCGGAAAGTTTGCGGGTGTCATCGGCGGGCGGCCTACCACCGATCCATTGCCACCCGCAGGTGACGCAACCGGCGGCGCGGTGGCGGCTGCCGGAGTGTTGCAGGGCCAGGGACTGAACGCCGCCGAGAACAGCGCGACGGGAGGGCGGGCGGCAGAGAGCTGCTTTATCACCCCTTGCGCTCCGATCACGTGCCCGTTCGGCATGCAGTGCACCGCGGGTGCCAGTCGCGGGGGTGCCCTGGCCGCGCGCGCTACGGCGTCGATCACGGCCAGCACCTTCACCCAGAACCAGGCCATCAGCGGTGACACACGGATCTACTGCGTAACCCAAACCGGAAGCTGCGACGGAAGCAACGCGGCCATTGCTGCCGGCGGAGCCGTCTGGTCCGAGCGGCAGATCACGTTGGCGCACAGCAACTTCAGCGTGAACGTCGCCAAGCAGGGTGTGGGCCTGGGCGGCGTGGACGGTGTCGGTCGCGGCGGTGCCGTGGCGAGCGATGCGGATCTCACGGTCGAGGGTGGCGAGTACGCGCAGAACTCCGCGACCGTGGGCCACGGCGGAGCCATCAGCGCGAGCGCTGTGACCATCAAGAACGCCACCTTCACCGGCAATACCGCGTCGGGCCGCGCGGGTGCCATCGATGCCGCCTCGCTGAACGCCGCGACGCTGACGGCGGTCGAGAATCGGGCGGGAGGATCCGGCGGCGGCGCAGTCGCCGTGAGCGGCGATGCCAGCATTTCGGACTCGAGCATCAACCGCAACAGCGTCGACTCCAGGCAGCGTTCCGGTACTCAGACGACCGCGCGCGGCGGTGGCATCAGTGTAGCGGGTCACCTGACACTGTCCGCGAGCCAAGTGATCGGCAACACGGGCGATGCAGAGCTGTATTTCGGGACCTTCTGCAGCAGCTGTGCGGCGACGTTCTTGGGCGGCGGCATTGCCGCAGGCTCCGTCACCGGTGAGGCGGTCACCATCGCGGACAATCGCGCAGGAGAGCTCACGATCTTGCCCGGAGCGCCGTCCTTCTTCGTGCCGGGAGTGAGCGGCGGCGGCGGCATCGCGGCAACAGGAACGGTCACGCTGCGCAATGCGACCGTCAGCGGGAACACTACCGACGCCTTCCCCAGCTCGCCCGCGACGTGGATCGCACCCGCTCGAGGTGCGGCGGTGCTCGCCGCGCGGGTCGAGCTCGATCACGCGACCATCGCAGACAACCTGAACGCGCCGAGCCTGCAGGTTTCTCAGCTTGCCATTCAGCGCTCGGTCGTCATCGCACCCGCGCCGCAAACGGCGTGTGCCGCCGGTACGCAGGTCGCGAGCTCCTCGTACAGCCTGGTGAGCGATGCGAGCTGTGGGCTTGCTGGCGTCGGTGATCAGCAGGGCGTAGCGGAGTTCCTGCTCGGTCCGCTGAGCTCGAATGGCGGTCCGGTGCCGACGCGCTTGCCGGCATTTGCCAGCGTGCTCCGCGACTATATACCGCCCAGCGCGTGTCCCCTGCCGATGGATGCGCGCGGCGTGACCCGCCCGCAAGGACCGCGCTGTGACGTCGGAGCGGCGGAGTTCGGTGCCGTCGCGGGCACCGGCGCGACCGATCTCGCGATTGCGTTCACGAATCCTCCTGCCAGTGTCACGGCCGGCAGCGCCGGGACGTGGGAGATTACCGTGAGCAACCGCGGCCCCGCCGTCGCGCTACCGGCTGTGCGCGTCGAGGTTCCGGATCGCGTCACGGTGCGCTCTGTCACTGCCAGCGGCGGTGCCGCCTGCTCGGACGAAGATCCGGTGCTGTGCGTCTGGAGCTCGCCAATCCCGGCAGGGGGGTCCGCGACCATCAGCGTGGAAGGCATCGTCGCGACCGAGCTCACTGGAGGCCTTGCGTGGAGCGCGCAAGTGTTCGCGCCCGAGCTCGCACCGCCGTTGGCCGACGATCGCGCCGAGCTCACCACGCCAACCTCCGTTTCGAGCGGTGTGACGATGGCATTGCGCTTCCGGCCCGACGTCGACGAGCTCGGGCGGCGCATGGCCATTGCGACGGTGGCGCTCAGCAATTCTGGCCCATCCAACGCCGTGGGTTCCGAAACGCAGCCTATCGAGGTTCTCTTCCAGCCGGCCTCCGGTGTGAGCGTCGAAGCGCATTCGGAGACGCGCCTGGTGGGCAGTTTCGCGCCGGGCGGTGAGCCTTTCGCACACGTGGAGTTCGTGGTCCGCGCCGACGGCCCCGCGCCTGCGCGACTCGGCACGATTTCGCTCCTAACCGGCGTGAATCCGCAGCCGCCCGTAGCCGATATCGCGGTCGTTCACGCGGACCTCGAGCTTCGCATCTTCCGCTCGAGCGCGCCGCAAACCGCCGGCACGCCGCTCCCCTTCCGCTACGAAGTCACCAATCACGGGCCCAGCACTGCACCCGACGTTCGGCTCGAGATCCGGGTCGATGGACCGACGTACACTTGGTCGGCCGGCACCGGCCAGCTCGAGAACGTGAGCGAGGGTCCTCCAGGCGTGGTCTGGCGTGTCGGCTCTCTCGCGCCGGGAGCGACCGCCACGCTGGCGGGCACCGTGATTGGCGCTGTCAGCTACAGTCATCCCGCCCTGTTCCTG
>DATHEN010001421.1:0-3070 GCA_035318565.1 Polyangiaceae bacterium | reverse complement strand
CCCATAGAGCACCGCATTCGGCCCGATCCGCGACCCGGCTCCGATGCTCACTTGCTCGTGAATGACGGCGCCCGGGTCGACGATCACGTCGGGCGCGACACGCCCTGCGGCGCCGTTCGCAGCGCGACGAAAATCCCGCTCCGCTGCGCGCTCGGCCAAGAGCTCACTCACCACCCACAGGGCGTGATCGTGGAGCCAACGCCGCCCAACCGGTAACCGCTCCGCCAATGCGCGCGAACACAGACACACGGCCTGTTCCGGCAGCGGCAAGGGCGCGTGCCGCGCGCTCGTCCACAGCACCAGTGTGCCGAATCCAGCGCCGCGCGCGGCAGCCGGCGCAAGCGCCGCCGCAGAGACCACGCGCTCGATCGCGCTTTCGGCGAGGGAGTCATCGCACACGCCGCCGAAGCGAGCGACGAGCTCGCCTAGGGTGAAGGGCTTCGCGAGGCGGACGCCACTCAAGGTTTCGGCGCGGGCGCTGCCGGAACCGGGCTCAACGCCGGAGGCTGACGCAACGCAGGCACGGCCGGGGTGGGAGCCCTACTTGCGGCGCCCGGCTTGTCCCCGGGCTTGCCCTTCTCGGCAGCCGTGCCGCCCGCCCCGCTGTTGTAGAGCGTGATGATCTTGTCGGTGAGATCGAGGTCGCTACGAACGTACGGCACCGCCTGCTTGTCCACGATCAGGTCGTAGCCTTCCTGAGTGGCGAGACGGCGGATGATGCCCATCGCCTTCTGGAACACCGGCTGCGTGAGCTCGTTCTGCTTTTTCTGCAGCTCTTTGTTGTATTCGACGAACACTGTCTGCAGCTGCACCATCTCGCGCTGCCACTTCTCGACGCGTTTGGCGAGCGCGCCCTTCGAGAGCACGTCTTTCTGCTTCTCGATGTCCTCGCGCTCTTTCTGCAGATCGTCCTGCTTCTTGTCGAGCTCACGCTGACGACTGTCGAACATCTTCTTCAACGTCGCCTGAGCGCGCAGGCCGTCTTCGGTTTCCATGATCGCGCGTTGCGTATCGACGACTCCGAGCTTCGACTGCGCGGATGCCGCAGGCGCGAGCGCAAGCGCCGCACCGGAGACCGCAAAAGCTACGAGAAGCCGTCCAATCCTGCCGTTCATCATGGCGCCCGACTTACCACTAAGCCGGACTACTGGGTAGATCTGGGGTCGGAACGCGGCGTGGGCCGGACAGGAGCCGGTGCTTCGGGCTCGGGCTCGGGCTCGGGCTCGTTTACGGTTCAGACGGACGCGATGCTTCGTCGTGGGTCAACATCAGCAAATTGCCATCGGGATCGGCTACATAGGCGACGCGCTCGCCCCAGGGCTGGTCTTGGGGTTCGAGCAGGACCGGGACTCCGCCCTGCTTGAGCCGCTCTACCGTCGCGTCCACGTCCTCTACATAGATGCAGAGCTCCATGCGGTGGCCGGTGGCGGGTCGCTGCACCTGTCCATGCAGCGGCGGGGCGTTGCCGAGCTGGCCGAGACCGATGTCCGAGTCGCCCAGGCGCACGACCATGAATGCGGGCGTACCCGTCTCGGGGAAACGGTAGCTCTCGCTGCCGTCCAAGAGGTCCCGGTAAAAGCGCAGCGAGCGCGCCATGTCTTCCACGCTGAGCATCGGAAACAGGCGCCGAACGATGCTTTTCACGGCAGCTCCTCGCTCAAACCAGCACGAATTCGTCGATGTCCGTGGCTTCTTGAGCCACGATGCTCGACGTTTCTTCCTCGCGCTTCACCGCGAGCTCGTAGAGCTCGGACAGCACAGCGGGGTGCTTTTTGATCAAATCGTGAAAGCGATCGCGCGGTAGATGGAGCGCCACGGTGGGATGCTCTGCAATCACGTCCGCCGTTGCCGGCCGCCGCAGCACCAGGGCCACTTCACCCACCACCTCACCGGGCCCGAGCCGCGCAATCATCGTGCTCTCTTCGCCATCTTTGTGGAGCACCGCAACCTCGCCCGACGCAACCAGGTACAGACCGTCGGACTCCTGGTCTTGCTCGATGACCTTCTCACCCTGCTCGAACGTGCGGGTCACGAAGGCGTCCACCAGGGAGGGGCGCTCGCCGGGGTCGACCGCGCTCAGGATGGAGCTGGTCCGCACCAGATTTTCGAGCATGCGGCGCCGGCAATGATCCGCAAATTCACTGCCGACCTCGGGTTCGCGGGCCACCACTGCATCGAGCGCGTCCTTGGTAGCCACCAGGATGATGCTCGGACGACAGGCGATCACCGACGCGGCGCGCGGTGAGCGGGACAAGAGCGCCATCTCCCCGAACAACGCGCCGCTGCCCAGACGGGCGAGACGGATCGCGCTCGACTCGCCTTCTTCGGCGTCGGCGCGGGCGCGCTGCACTTCCACTTGGCCGCGCGCGACCACGTACGCCTCGGCGCCGATCGTCCCTTCCTCGATGATGACCGCGCCCTCCGGCACGATCTGCATGTCGAAGACGTCGATCATCGCGCGCAATCCCGAAACGCCCAGCGCGGAGAAGAGCGAGTAGGGTGAGACCTTGGACAAGCCGGCGCCGCTTTCGCGTTCCGTGTCGGCGCGCTTCGTTTCGCGAGCCAGCACCGACTCCACTTCATCGAGCAGAGCGCCGCCGCCGAGATCGCTCGCGAGTGGCTCGAAGCTGTTCTTTGGGCCCGGCAGGCTCGGCGGACGCGCACCTTTTTGGAGGCGCTCGGAGTCCTTCGAGAAGTCCTCGGCAATCTCGTCCAGCCGCGCATCGGGCGACTGACCCTGACTGCGCAGCTCACAACAAGCCGCGACCGCCATGGGCAAGTTGCCGGCGCGGATGGCGTCGTGGATACACAGCTCGAGCGCAGAGTGCGCGGCTTCGGCGCGCCCGAGCTCGGCCAAGCTCCTGGCCACGACGAAGCCTGCCGCCGCGGCCACCGCAGGATTGTCGAGGAGCGCCGCGGCCCAGCGCAGGCTGGCTTCATGCTCGCCGGCCAAGAGCAGCGTCAGTGCGCGATCGAGCGGGCTTTCATTGGCGCTGGGCGCGACAGAATCCGGGGAAGGCGGCATCGCTGGCTCTGGAGGCTAACACGGCACTCGAGGTTTGGGCCGGCA
>DATHEN010001420.1:0-8903 GCA_035318565.1 Polyangiaceae bacterium | reverse complement strand
TGCGCCAAGTGAGAAACCTTCGCGACAGTTGCGAGCAGGCGCTGTGAGCCAGGCGTGCGTGAATCGCGTCAGCGTCCAGGACTGAGCCTGAGTTCGACACTGCTGAACGTGTGGCACACGAGCTGCTCTGGGAGCAGGCATGCGCGCGGACCTCGTGGACTCCGACCAGTGGTTCGGCTGTAGCGATAGCGAAGATTGCTCCGCCGGTTGCGCGTGCTCCGGGAGCTTTCTCTCGGGTGAGTGCGTACCAGGCTGCAAGTCCAATGACGATTGCCCCGCCGGCCACTTTTGCCCAGGGCAGCTGTGTTTTCTGGGCTGCGGGGCAGCGCCGCAGTGCGCTCCGGGCTGCCACGATGACACGGAATGCGCTGCTGGGCAGGTGTGTTCACAGGGTACTTGTGCGGAAGGCTGTCGCGATGACAAGGCCTGTTCCGGAGGACAGATTTGCGCCGGGTCGCAATGTCTCGAGGGGTACCGCTGCCGTCAGGATTCCGACTGCCAGAATCGGTGTACGACCGATGGGGGAACAATGACGCCGGATTCAGAAGTGGCCTGCGGTACAGGCCTGTGCTTCTGCCTCTCGGAGCATCTCTGCGCGCCCGACTGGGTCGCGCTGTTCGGCTCGGAACCCTGCACCGACAATTAGGCACGTACCGCACAAGGTGTAGTCGGCCTTATTTGCGTGGCCGCGGACCAGGCCCGGAGCGGCAAACTCGTCCCCGATCGAAACGACGAGCTTCGGACATTATGCTCACAGCCGCACCGAAGCGCTTACGCTGCTCGGGCTACGTGAGCATGAGTCGCTAATGAAATTATCCAGTCGCATCGCATTGACGACCTGCCTCGCTTGCACAGCCTGTGGCGACGCCAGTGATCCGGGAGAAGCTTCGAGCACTCAGAGCGCTTCCGGAACCTTGCCGATTGTGGTGACCCCCAACACGGAGCTCACCGAAAACCAGGCCGTCCGCGTGACGAGCAGCGGTTTGACCCCGGGCGCCGAGGTGCGCGTTTACCAGTGCCCGATCGAAGGGTTTCCCTCGGCCGTTCCCTACTCCGATCCGTTCGCCAATTGTGAGCTGGTGCGCTTCAGCAACCAAGCCGACGCCAGTGGGCGCCTCGACACCAGCGTCGCGGTGAAGGGCTCGATTTACGCGGGGAACAACGGCGTTGCCTCCGTAGCGTGTCAGTACGGCGGCTGCGGCATCGCGTTTCTCGAGCTGAGTGGCACCGAGTGGCCGTTCTCACAGATCGCGCCGATTCAATTGCGTCCCCCCGCTCAGAGTCCAGTACTCACGCTGAGCCAAAGCATGAACCTCCACGACCGCCAACCCATCATGGCGAGCGGCTCGGGCTTTTGGGCGTGGACCGCGATCGTCTTCGGTCAATGTCGCGCGAACGCGACGAACTTTGCGACGGAGTGCGCGCTCCTGCCCTACTCCGGTTCGCGCAGCGAAACCCAGGGCACGTTCACGAGCTCGGTGGAACCGCGTTACCAGATCACGCCTGCACAGGGCGCCGCTATCAGTTGTGAAGGACCCGGCACATGCGAGCTGTTTGCTGCACCCCGGCTCGCGACCGGCATTCGGCTGGACACGGCAGCGCGCGTGCCCATTACGTTCGAGAGCAGCATCGGCCCGGTGCGCCGCGGAAGCCTCGCGCTCGCTCCGGAATCGAGCTCGCCCAAGCCGAGTGACACGCTACGCGTGCTCGGCAGTGGTTGGGCGCCGAATGCTGCGGTCGCGCTCGACTTCTGCAATTTGAACGCATTTGCGCAAGGCACACGCGGCTCGTTCGAATGCCTCGGCGCAGCGCCTCTCGTGGTGACCGCCGACGCCGCTGGGAATTTCACGGCCAGCGTGCCGAGCTCCGGCAAAATCTCGACCGAGAATCTCGGGGTTCGCTGGCTGACGAATTGCAGCACACCGGATCCTCGATGCGGAGTGTTTGCGCGCGACGCGCGCGCGCTTGCGGAGTCGCTCGCGACATTGCCGATTGATTTCACGCTGCCCTCTCGCACAGCGGCGGTCGAGCTGCAAACGGCGCTCGTCCCCGATCTCACGGTGCGCGTGGTGGGCAACGGTTTCCCAGCACGCCAGCACCTATCGATTTACGAATGTGTTTCGGAGGCGTCGTCCATCACGGCGACGTGCTCGCTCGGCGCCACGCTCGCCGACGCGGACGCCACGGGAGCGTTTCGCGTGTACACGACGATCCGCGCCCGAGTGACGAGCCAGGGCTTCGGCTCAAGCACTGATTGCCTCAGCGGTGGGCGCAGCTGCTCGTTGATCGTGGACGACCAGTACGCGCCGGTGACGGTTCCGCTGACCGTGACGACCCCTGAAACGATCGACGTCACGTCGCGCTACGAGCCCGAGTGGCACGCTCTGCTCGACGGCGGCCTGGAGGCGTCCGGACTCTTACCTGCCGAGCTCCAACGCGAGGGCGTCCCCGTGACCTTGTGGGTGCTCGCCGCGTCGCGCACGGGCCGCATGACGCCGTGGTCGGATGGCGGAACGCGCAGCTACACCTCCAGCTATACGCTCGAAGAATACGTCGCCTACTCGCACTTCGCGTCGCGCCACGACCTCACGCTGTACGAGCTGCAAAAGCCGGCAACACTCTTCGGAGCCTGGCTGCTCGCGGGCAAGCCGCCCCTCTAGACCGCCGAACGCAGGGGTCTCACCGCGTCAGGAGGCTTACGAGATTCGCGAATTGAGACGTCGTACCGATCCCACGGCGCCCGGACATAAAAGTCCTCTTTGGAGCGGCGCCGGCGACGAATCGCGGCTATATTAGTGGATGCTGCTCCGTCACCCAGATACTCGAATCCAGATCAAGTCGGACGCAGACACGGCGAATGCCGAGGCGCCGCCTCCTCGCTGGAGCGCGGCCCCCAGGCCGAGATCGTTTGCGCCGTCGCTGCGCCCGAACAGCATCTTCACGCTGCGGCCGCTGTATCACACGGAGCAGCCGCCGGGCGACCCCGCGGCCGAGCGGGCGAAGACGCCCCGTGCGAGACGCACATGGGCCTGGGCAGCGGGTGGTCTCGCGACCGTCGGTCTGGTGCTCGGGGGGTGGGCCTTGTCACGAGACGGCCGCGAGCGCGGCGAAGCCCCCGTCGTTTCGATCAACGGAGCGCCCCAGCTCAAACAAACCGATTCCGGAGAAGCCCAGCGCTGGGCGACCGAAGAGCAGATCACCGTCTTCATCGACCCATCGATCGACGCGCTCGGCAGCGGGGCGAGCGACGCCGTGATGAACGCCTTCGGCGCCTGGATCGGTAGCGGTGCGAATCTCCCGAAGCTGCGCTTCGAGACACGACGCACCGCAGCGCCGAACGTCGCGCACGATGGAGTCAGCTCGGTCGTCCGTGCCCCGATCACGATCGCGGGGCACAAGGACGATCTCGCGATCACGATCGGCTACTCCGACGCCGACACAGGACGCATCTTGGAGGCCGACGTCGTGATCAACAGCGCCAAGTCTTTCGCGGTCCTGGACGATGGCGAAAAACGACGCGACGACAAAGACGACGACAACAAAGACGACGACAAAGGTCACGACAAAGACGACGACGATGACGCGGAATCCTCCCGCTGCGGTTACCGCTACGACCTTCAAAATGTCATCACGCACGAGGTCGGGCATTTCTTCGGGCTCGGCGAAGACGGAGACGACCTGAGCGCGACGATGTTCTTCAAGACGGGCAAGTGCGAGCTAAAAAAGCGCGACCTCGAGCCGCTCGAAACGAGCACGATGACGGGCTTGTACGCGAAGGACACGCGCTCGACTGAAGCGGAGACAGCGGGAGGCTGCGCGGTTGCAGCACCAGGCAGCGAACGCGGGTGGGGTGAGCTGGGAGCGCTGATGCTCGTGGTCGTGGTCGCTGGACGACGTCTGGCGATGACACTCGAGCGGGGAAATAGACGCAGCGCAATTCTATGAAGTGGCCGCCTGGCGCGAATCACTCGCTCGGCGTCGAAGCGTTTTCCTCGTTCATCTGTTCACACGACACCGGCCAATGTCCGATCGTTTTCGGATCGGCGCAGGCGGTGCACGCATTGCCGAACGTGCGCTGCTCGCTCGAGGGGCACGGCGCCTTGATGCAGCGCACGCCGGTATCCACCTCGCCGCATACCGGCCTGTACTCCCTAGTGCACGCCTGAGGGCGGTTCTCCGGGTCGCACTTGGTGAACGCGAGACGACCTCCCGCGGCGGGCGCTTCACCGGCGGACGGCTCGGGCGAGGGCGGCACTTCGGCTGCAGGTGCGTCTAGACGCAAGGCACAGCCGTCTCCAGCTTTCCGCGCCGCGCTCAAATCGCCCCGGCGCGCCGCGCGGCGCTGGCTCGCTCTCGTTCCAACGCCCGCTCGAAGCTGACGAGGCGTCGGATCAACGCGTTGTACTCGACGTAGGCCGTCTTCGGCCGCTCGCGGCGAAGCAGGCGATACAGCGAAAGCTCCGGCGTATCCGGAAGCTCGTCGGGCCCGGGCAGAGCAAAACCGAGCCGGCGCAGATTGGGCGCAGCGATCGCTACCAGCAGTGCATGCGACGTCTGCAAACCTCGACGCAGCTCCGCGAGCCCGCGTTCGACGAGCTCACCGCCCGGTAAAGCGCTGAAGTCGTCAGCCATCTCGGTCCGAATCTGGTCCGAGGGTACGCAGAAAGTCGTCGACCTTTTCGCGAAGCACATCCGCATCGAGTGCGGGATAGCGTTCGAGCTCGGCCGACACGTCCGCCGCGAATTGCCCGATGTGCTCCCGGCGAACGAGCTGGCGCGCCAGCATCTCGCGAACGTCTTTGAGATCTTGGCTGTGCCCACGCACGATCTTGGATAGCGCTTGAGTTTGAAAGTCGTAGTGGAAGTAGTGGATCGAACCGTACGTGGCGATGAAAGGACTGCGCTCGCGCCAACCTGGAATCGCGGGGACGAAGTCATCGGGCGCGGCGAGCTCGACGTTCAAATCCAACTCGTCCTTGAGCCGCGCAATTGCTGCAAATGCGCCCGCAGGTTCCGGGTCGAACTTCAGATCGATATCCACGGTTGCCGTGCGCCATCCCACGAGCACGGCACTCGTGCCACCTGCAAAGTAGACATTTCCGGCGCCGGAACAGCGGCGGCCGAGCTCCTGCATGAAGCGCTGGACCTTGCCGGCATCGGTCTCGGAACGCATCGCTCCCAAGTGTAGGCTATTTCGCGGAAGCCCGCTCGCGTTCGTAGCGAAACGTGCCGTGTGTCGAACGTCAGAACGAAGGCAGCCCGAAATCCTCGGGACGCGGTCCGGATGCGGAGGTCACGAAGCCACCGGTGTCGTTCACCTCCAAGCTATAGACGCGATAGTACTTGCCCTCCTCGTTGCGTGCTTCCCGGAGCGCGTAGACTCGATGACCGAAGAACGACGGCGTGGCAGCGGCGACACTGAGTTCGTTTTCCCCGGACTCGAACACCTCGACGTCGACGTGCCCGATGGCCAAATTATCCACGGCCACCAGCCCAAAGCGTGCGCTCCGATAGTTGAAATCGTAGAGACGCCACAGCGCCGAGAAGGACAGGAAGTTCCGGTCCGTGCCGGGCGAGAACCTGACGTCGAACACGCGCGCCACGTGCATGTTCGGATCGAAATCGAGCGGTTTGGCACACGTGAAAAATTCACCGGAAACACCCGAGCTCTCGGATGCATAGGTGAAAGCCCCGCCGAGCCCGGCGGAGAGCGCCGCGACGTTGCTCAAGGCGCCGCCGGTGTTGACGTAGGCGTCTCGCGCGTAGAACGCGTTCAAGAGACTGCCATCGACAGAAGTGTTCCGGACGCAGTCATCCTGAGGTGCCGTGGAGTAGTTCTCGTAAGTCGCCCTCTTGAGCAAGCGCTTCCCATATACGGCTCCAGAGCGCACGTTTCGGAGCTCGGCGCTGTAGTCGTAGAACGGCCAGCAACAACCCGGCAAGGGCCAGTTTTGCACACGTGAAAAGCCGTGGTTTTCTAGCCCTCGACCGCAGACCCAACCCGCCGCACAGACCCATGATCGGGTAAGTACGGATCGCATACGCGGTACTTTAAGAGTCTCCAGCGAAAAAGCGCGCCGAGGCGCTCAGCGGCCGAAGCCCGTGTAGCCGCCGCGAATACCGACCACGAACCAATTGTGGATCGACTTGTCTTCGATGTCTCCGTCACCGAACCCATCGCAAAACTCGTTGCCCGCGCCGGAGCACTCGACGTCGAGCGAGTCGTACTGGTCCAGTGAAAATGAGACGAACGGGCCGAGGTAGAAGTGCTCGCCGGGATAGAAGTCGACGCCGCCCTGCAGGTTGGCAAACTCGAATCCAGATATGCTCGCGCTGAGCTCGCCGTCTCCCGCCTCGACGTGCGCGTTGTACCACTCGTATCCGAAGCCGAGACCGAGCCACGGATCGGCCGACCGCCGCGGCGAGAAGTGGTAATGCAGCTGGGCTCCGAGCCGGTGTGAGCTCACGGAGCAATCGATACCATCCAGGTCGCACGCGTCTTCGATATCTTCGCCCTCGAAGCCGAGGCCGTACTGGAAATAGGCGCCGACGAACACGTTCGGGGTCACGCGATATCCGACGTCGATCCAGAGCGGAATGATTCCGGAGATCGCGTCGCTGATGTCCTGGGCATCCTCTGCGCCTTCGCCGAAAGGCACGCCGTAACCCGTGCGCAGGCCGGCTTCGAAACCGCTCTCCTGCGCAGCGGCTGTTTCGCACAGCGACAAGATCGTCAAACCGAAGAGTGCGCTCGTAAGGAGCGTCCGGGATTTCATTCCAAGTCGAGAAAGCATGGCCGCGAGCTTCGAGGCAAAGCACGCACAGCGTCAAGCCCACGCTACGCAGCGCCTTCGACGACTCACACGCCCGTAGCCAGGCCCGAGCCCCTACTCGGCGGGCTGCGAGGCGTTTTCCTTCTTCATCTCTTCACACGAGACCGGCCAATACCCCGTCGTTTTCGGCTCCGCGCAGGCGGTGCACGCATTGCCAAAGGTTCGCTGCTGAGTCGACGGGCAAGGCGCCTTGATGCAGCGGACTCCCGTGTCCACTTCACCACACACGGGCTTGTACTCCCGAGTGCACGCCTGGGGTCGGTTCTCGGCGTCGCAGTTCGTGAACGCCAGACGACCTCCTGCGGCGGGCGCTTCACTGGAGGGCAACTCACTCGAGGGTGCCGCCTCCTCGGCAGGTGGCTCGGCTGGAGGCGCTTCACTGACAGGCGCCTCGCTGATCGGCAGCTCATTGAAGGTAGGTTCGGTGGGCTGTGTAGGAGCGCTGACACAGCCCAAGAGGGCGATGCCCGTGGCAGCTAGAAAAACGCGTGAAGCGTGCGATGAAGTCATGGCCGGGTGTCACCTTTCGCGCACTATACTCGCGGGTTCTCGAGCAGGCCATGCAGCGGCGTCCATGTGACGCCGCGCGAGAGTGTTAGCCTCGAGCCGTGGCCGACTCCTCTGCCAACCTCGGTCTCCGAGAGGAACTCAACAGACTGCTCAGCGGCCGCAGCGAGCTTCTAGTCGTGTGGCTGTTCGGCTCTTATGCTCGGAGCACCGCCACCGATCGCTCGGATGTGGATCTGGCTGTGCTGGCGCCGGGGACGGATCGGCCCTGGTTTGCCAGGATGCGCGACGCCTGGTTGGAGAAGGTCGCAAGGCAAGGAATCTGAGCGATGGCCAATCGCGATCTGGTTTCGGCAAAGCTGGCTGACCTCGCAGATCGCGTTGCACGCGTTCGCAGGCACGCCAAGACGAGTTGCCGAAGAGCTCTCGGCGGATCGGGACTCACTGGATCTGGTCAGCTTCAACCTGATGCTCGCCGTGCAGATCCGTGCCGACATCACGGCGACCCTGGGCCTCTCGCATCTCCAGCAGTTCGCGCGCGAGGTCGCCACGTGGACCAACGCGCAAACCTCCACTGCGGGACGTAACGGTAATGTCATCAGGGTAGGCTCACCGCGGCGAGGTCGACTCTTGAAACGCGTTCCACAAAGCGCGAATCCGAAAGAACCGATGCTCGGGCTCGATCGCAAGCGCTTGATACGCCCAGTCGTCCACTTCGGACGGCAAATCCGGACGGAGCGCGTGCAGGCTCGGCCGCTCGCCCGTCGTGGCCAAGCGCAAGAGCTCGCGCAGATCCTCGGATACGAAGGGCGGTCTACCGGCGAGCGCGCGGAAGATGACGGCGGCCAGCGCGTACACGTCGATGCGACGATCGAGCTTTTCGGGGTCACCGCGCCAGCTTTCGGGTGCGATGTAACTCGGGGAGCCTGCGATGAAACCGGCTGCGGTGACGCTCTTCAAGCGTATGAACTTGGCGAAGCCGAAGTCGAGCAATTTCACGCCACCTTCGCCGAGCGGCTCGAGCACGAAGATGTTTTCGGGTTTCAGGTCACGGTGCAAAATGCCCTGATCGTGCGCCAGTTCCAGGGTGTCGACGATCGGGCCGAGCAACTGGATCACCAGCTCGCGCGGCACGGTTTGGCCGGCGCGTTCGACGGCTTTCAGGAACGCGTCCAGGGGTAATCCCTGAAGCAATTCCATCACCAGGCAGAGCGCGCCGTCCTGGGTCCATTGTTGGTCGAACACGCGCACGGCGGCGGTGCCCGATAGCGCCGTCATGGCGTGGGCTTCGCGGAACATGCGCTCGCGCCATTCGGGCTGCTGGCCGGAGGCGTCGTTGAGCACCTTGATGGCGACCTGGTCTTGGTCTCTATGGTCGAACGCGCGGTAGACCGCGCCCTGACCGCCCTTGTCGATCAGGGACACGAGCTCGTAGCGGCCGCCGATCAGCTCGCCGCTGCGATCGAGGAGATCGGGTCGGCTGACCGCGCTCATGCGTGCACGCTGAAGCGACTACAGCAATGGCTCAAAATCGCGCTCCATTACGGTCTTTCGGCCATCCCG
>DATHEN010001419.1:0-5745 GCA_035318565.1 Polyangiaceae bacterium | reverse complement strand
AGCACGCTGTTCACCTCGAACGGGATGACGGTGCTGGCGGGCTCTTGCCGTTCGATGTCGGCGAACAGGCGCCACTCGGACAGCGTTTTCCAGGGCTGTCCGGGCGGGGCGATATTGGGGCGCAGCGCGGGCGTCTCTGCCGGCGATTTGTCGCCGTCAGAGCTACATCCCGCAAGCGCTGCCAGGCCGAAAAGCGTGGTCAGGATTGCGTAGCGCAAGGGTGCCTCACTCGCTGGTCACGTTGACCGGCGGCAAATCGGGTTGCGTACAATCGTGCTTGGAAACGTCCGTGTTGTGCTTGGCGGGCTCCAGCAGGTTCGGGATGTCTTCGAAGCTTCGGAACGTGGCGCTGCCGTTGTCTTTGACGCAGAGTATGCTCTTCGCCGTCGCTCCGGCTTCACCGGGATCGATCGTGCCATCCCAGACGATGTCTTCGATCGTAGTGATCGGGAGCGCCTCGTAGGCGTCTTGTGGGTTCTGACCGTTGCCCGTGAACGTGTTGCCGTGCACGTACGCCTGGTTCGCGTACATGTCGTACTCGGGATCGTTGTGGGTGAGCTCGCCGAGCGCCGCGAACAGCGGCCAGCTGCCGACGAACAGCCCAGGTCCCGTGTGACCGCTGACCTGGTTGCCGTAGACGTGCGTCGTGTTCGACGCCATCACGATCATGCCCGTACCGCGCGGGATGCCCGCCGCGAACGCGGCGCCGAAGTTCTCGCGGTTGTTCTCGCGCGAGATGTTGTCGTAGAGCTTGATGCGGTGAGTGCCCTTCTTGGGGAGCGAGGGCAGATTCACGATCAGGTAACCGGTGGTGTTGTCCCAGGCTTCGTTCTCGTAGACCTCGATGTCGGCCGAGTTCTCGACTTCGACACCGATCACGGCGCCGTGAGCTTTGTTGCGGCGCACGATGCCCGTGGTGGACTGACCCAGATAGATCGCCGCGTCGCTCGAGCCCTCGACCTCGCAATCCTCGATCAGCACGTTCGTGCTTTCGACCGGGTAGAGCGCATACGCGCCGTTCGTAGCCAGCGATCCTCCCGAGTAGTACGCGTGCAAGTTACGGAAGGTGGGGCGATCGGATTTGGTGATCTTGATGCCGTCGCCGGGAGGATCTTTGATGGTCAGGTTTTCGATCGTGAACCGATCCGCGTCGATCGTGAACGCGTCGTCGCCGATCGTCTGACCCGCGAAGTCGAGCACCACGTCGCCGCGCGTCTTGCCGGCTCCTCGCACGGTCACGTCACTGATGCCGTTGAAGGTGATGCCTTTGTCGAACTCGTAGGTTCCGGCCTCGAGACACAGCGTCTGTCCGGGCTCGAGCTCGAGCAGCCCCTCCAGGACCCCGGTGACGTCGTCATCGCTGGGAGCCACGCGCACGTCGCAGGCGTCGGGCGTCCCGCCCTCGGAGTCCTCGTCGTCCCCGCAGCCGGTGACACAGAGCGCAAGAATCAGGGCGGGATAAGCGGTCCTCATGAATGTTTGCATCCTTAGTGAAGTGCACGTGCGTCTATCCGCACGCCAGTCATTCAAGCAGCCTAAGTAGGCAGCGCACTTGAAAGAATTGGTCGGGAAGGTGTGGGGGCGCCGGGCTACGCAAGAGAAATTCCGCCCACAGCGGGAATAGCCGAACCGGTCGGCGGTTTTCTGGCTCGCAAAGGCGTTACCGGCACGAGCCGGATGTGTTGACAGGGATCGAGTCGCCGCTAGGATGCGCGGCCCGAGGGACCCCCGGGGGTCGAAAAGCTATCTCCGAGAATGGAGCTCCGATGACAACCGATGTGATGATTCAGGCGAACGCGCTGAGCAAGCGCTTCGGAGCTGTACGCGCGCTCGACAAGGTCAGTTTCGAGGTTCGGCGCGGTGAAGTGGTGGGATTTCTGGGCCCGAACGGCGCCGGCAAGTCGACCACGATGCGCATTTTGACCTGCTTCATCGCGCCTACCAGCGGTGAGGCGAGAGTGAAGGGCTTCGACGTGTTCGACGAACCCCTCGAGGTTCGCAGAGCTCTCGGTTACCTGCCGCAGCGTGCACCGCTCTATACGGATATGACCGTCTACGAGTACCTGCGCTTCGCGGCGCAGGTGCGTGGCCTCGATGACGCGCAGTTCAAGGCGCGTCTGAAGAAGGTCATCGATGTGTGCGGCCTCGCGCAGACCCTCGGCAAGGACATCGGCACGCTGTCACACGGCTTCCGCCAGCGCGTCGGCCTGGGACAGGCGCTCATCCACGACCCCCCGATTCTGGTTCTGGACGAGCCCACCAGCGATCTCGATCCGAACGAGAAGGCCGAGGTGCTCAAGTACATCAAGGAGATCGGCAAGGATCGCACGATCTTGCTCTCCACTCACAACCTCTCCGAGGTCGAAGAGGCGTGCGCGCGCGCCATCATCGTCAGCAAGGGCCGTGTGGTGGCCGACGGTCCGCTCGACGAGATCCGCTCCAAGACCGGCCGCGTGCGTTACGTCGTGACTATCGACGAAGAGCGCGCAGAGGCCGGCAACAAGGCGCCCAAGGCCGCCGAAGTTCAAGAAGCCCTGGCGAAATTGCCGGGCGCCAGCGCCGCGCGCGAGCTGTCGGCCAACGAGAGTGCTCACAAGTTCGAGCTCAACGGCGCGCACGATTCGGACCTGCGCGCCGAGATCTTCCGGCTCGTGGTCGCCAAGGGCTGGACTCTACTCGAGCTCCGGCGTGACGCGCAGTCGCTCGACACCGTGTTCCGTGACCTCACTCGCAGCGACGAGCGGCTCGACCGCGGTCGCGAGCTCGAGGAAGAGGAGGACGAAGAGGAAGATACCGCGGCGCGCGACGACCAAGACGATGATGAAGACGAGGACGACGAGGAAGCCGCAGCCGAAAAGAGCGACGACGATGATGAAGACGAGGACGACGACCGCGAAGTCGAACATCGCGCCGAGCGGAAGGGTTGATTCATGTCTCCGATGCTAGCCATTGCAAAACGTGAGTTTCGTTCGTACTTCGACGCGCCGCTCGCTTACGTGGTGATCTGCATCAGCTTCCTGGCACTGGGGCTGATGTTCTTCTTGTTCCGCGGCGGCTTCTGGCAGGCAGATCAAGCCAGCCTGCAGACCATGTTCGACTACGTGCCCTTCGGGCTCAGTGCCCTGGTGGTGCCCGTGATCACCATGCGCCTCTTGGCCGAAGAGAAACGCAGCGGAACCCTGGAGATGTTGATCACGCTGCCCGTTCGCGACAGCGACGTGATCCTCGGAAAGTATCTGGGGGCACTCGGCTTGGTGCTGGTGCTGGTGCTGGCCACCCTGATTTACCCGGTGGCCATGTTCCGCTTCCCTTGGTCGCTCGGACCGCTCGACATGGGTCCGGTGGTCAGCGGCTACGTCGGGCTGATCCTGTTCAGCATGGCGAGCGTCGCCATCGGTCTGCTCATCAGCTCCCTCACCGATAGTCAGGCCGTCGCGTTCTTCATCACCTTCTTCGTGCTGCTCGTGCTCTGGTTCGCCGGCTCCGTCGCGCAGGACCTGGAGGGTTGGTGGGGCAACGCGCTGTCTTATCTGAGCTTCCAGACGCGTCTCGGAGGCTTCATGCGCGGTCTGATCGACACGCGAGATCTGATTTTCTTCATCTCCGTCACTGGTCTCGCTCTAGTGGTGGCATTTCGGGCGCTCGAGCGCCGCAAGTGGGCGTGATTCATGTCAACGCAAGAGCACAAGCGCAAAGTCGCAACACAAACCGGTCTCTATCTGGCGGTGGTCGCCGCGATCATCGTGGCGGTCAACGTGCTGGCTGCGGGCGTTTACGCTCGCAAGGACGTGACCAAGAACGAGCGCTACACCCTCAGCCAGGGTAGCGGTCGTCTGGTCAAGAGCCTCAAGACGCCGATACAGGTCGATGCCTACGTGACCAAGGGCCTGGCTCAGCTCGACGGCTTCGTGAGAGACCTCACGGACTTGCTCAAGGAGTACGAGCGAGCGGGCGGTGGCAAGTTCAAGTTCACGATCATCGAAGCCAAGACCGACGAGCTGCGCGAGCAGGCCAAGGAAGCCGGTCTTCAGGAGATGGCGTTCGGCGAGACCAGCGCCACCGGCGAGGACCAGGCCTCCATTGCTCAGGGCTACCAGGGCTTGGTCTTCAAGTATGGCAGCGAAAAGGGCGTTATCCCGCAGCTGCAGCCGGGCCACGGTGAGGGGCTCGAATTCTGGATCACGAACAAGATTCGTGAAGTGCGTGACAAGGCCGACGACATCAAGCATCGCATCGGTGTCATCACCGGAAAAGACGAGCTGAAGCTCAGCGATACGAACCTCGTTCCGAAGCAGGGTGGACGCGGCGGCGGCTCGCCCAGCATCCAGACCATCCTCGAGCAAGCGTTTCCCTTCTACAAGATCGAGGAAGTCGACCTCAAAGGCGGGGACAGCGAGATCGATGCGGCGCTCGACGGCGTGATGATCACGCAGCCGCAGAAGCCGTACACGGACAAGGAGCTGCGCCGCATCGACGAGTTCTTGATGCGCGGCGGCAAGTCGCTGGCCGTGTTCGCGTCCGCCGTGACCATGAAGCCGAACGACCCGTCGATGAACGTATCGCTCGACCTGCACGGCCTCGACAAGCTGCTGCTGGGCTACGGCCTCGACATGAAGAAGAACGCCGTGTTCGACTACGGCGCTCAGTTCCGCCTGCCGATCATGACGCAAACGGGTGGTGCCACCTGGATTCGCCACCCCGGCATCGCGCACGTCACCAACGACGTGCGGCTCGACGACGAAGAGAAGCTCCTGGACACTGGCTTTGCTGCCTTCTTCCGGCTCGAAGAGCTCGCCTTTCCGTTCGCGTCGAGCATCCAGCTGCTCAAAGACAAGCAGCCCAAGGACGTCAAGGTGTATGCGGTGGCGCGCTCCACTCCAGCCGCCGGCGTGGAGACGACCGACACGATCGACATGAAGCTGAAGCCCGAGTGGCGGCCCAAGCCGCCCTACGAGCAACGCGTCATCGCCGCCGTGGCCGAGGGTAAGCTGAAGAGCTCGTATGCAGGCTCGCCCATGGAAGGCGTGAAGCCGAACGAGCGCGCACCGACCGACTCGCGTGTGCTCGTGGTCGCGTCCAGCATGTTCCTCACCAACCCCTTCGCCTACGCGGGCAATGGCCCCGATATGGGCGGCCAGTTCGCGATGATGGGCGGTGTGGGTGGCGATCCGCAGCTGCAGATGTTCGCGGGGCCGTACGCTCAGCGCTACCTCACCAACACCATCCTGAGCGTGAAGAACACGCTCGACTGGATGAGCGGCGACACGGATCTCCTGGCGACCAGCGCCAAGATCCTGCGCGATCCGAACCTCACGTACGCGAGCATCTCCAAACCGAAGATCGAGGCCGAGGACGACGAGGCGGCGATCAAGAAGAAGGACGAGGAGTACCGCCAGTCGCGCAAGAAGGTGCAGCGCAGCGTGCAGTGGACGCTCACGCTCGGCATCCCGGTATTCTTCGCGGCCTTCGGCGTGCTGCGCTGGCGCCGCCGTGAGAGCCGGAAAAATCAGAAGTTCATCTGACGCTCCGTCACCGCGAGTAAAAACAACATGGCATTGACGACCGACAAGAAGCTGTACATCGCGCTCGGAGTCCTGGTTGCGCTCGGCGGCGCACTGTTTCTCCAGAACAAGAAGGAGAAAGAGGAGGCGACCGCCTACAGCCTGGAAGGGCGCAGCGCCGACCTGCCCAAACTGGACTTCACGGAAGACAAGGTGAAGGGCGTCGACAAGATCACCCTCTCGG
>DATHEN010001418.1:0-2714 GCA_035318565.1 Polyangiaceae bacterium | reverse complement strand
CGACCTTGGCCGCGCGCTATCAGGCGCTCGAGCAGCTGCCGCGCGGGTTGCTCGGCCGCGAGTATTACGAGTTCATCCGCGCGAGCGGCTTCTCCCTCCCGGGCGAAGAGAACAGCCCGCCCGAAGTGATCTGCTTCCACGACTGCCTGCACGTGCTCGCCGGCTACGAGACGAGCAGCATCGAGGAGACGCAGATCGCCTCGTTCCAGTCCGGCATGCTGCAGAAGGATCCCGTGTACGGCCTGCTGTTCATGCTCAGCCAGTTCCATCTCGGCATCCAGATGACGCCGGTGACCCCGGGCGAAACGTTGGTCGCTGACCCGGTCCTGATGCTCGAGGCCTTCGTGCGCGGCACCAAGGTCAACCGCAATCTGTGCGTGGACTGGGTCCCGCAGGACGACTTCGAACGCCCCGTCGAGGAGCTGCGCCGCGCTTACAACATCGAGCCGCGCATCCAACACCCGGCCTGATCGGAAGCGTGCGCCGTGTTTGCTCCGACGCAATGGGTGTTCCGTTCCATCCACGGCGCGCGATCGGATCTTCCCCTTGCGGATGCGTCTCAACCCAGATAGCCCGATGAGATGAGCACTTGGACCATCGTTAGTCATCGCGCAGGCGCTCGCATCGTGGAGCATCTGCGAACGGGTTTACGTCTGGTGTCCCAGATCGATCACCAAGCCGGTAAGTTGAAGGACGGCGAGATCGAGTCCGATCGGCCGGGACGCGGGGCCTCCAGTGCGGGCGGCGGCCGGCACGGGCTGAGCCAGCACGAGAGCTCCCACGAGCACGACGCGCAGACCTTCGCGCGCGAGCTGGCCGAGGTGCTTCGTGTCGCGCGCAACGAGCATCGTTTCGAACGCTTGGTGCTCGTCGCGGAGCCGCACTTCCTCGGTATCCTGCGCGGTGCGCTCGACAGCGCGACCTCGGCGCTGGTCCACGACACCGTGGGCAAAGACCTCGCTCACGTCCCCCTGCGCGACCTGGCCGATCATCTGCGCGACGTCAGCTTCCTTTAGGTCCGGACGTTGGTCGAAGGCCGCTCATGACCTTCGCGAAGACATTCGGGCTCTACGTTCTCACGGCCTTTGCCGAGATACTCGGCTGCTATTTGCCGTACCTGTGGCTGCGCGAACGCGGTTCGCCTTGGCTGTTGCTGCCAGCTGCGCTCAGTCTGTCGTCGTTCGTGTGGTTGCTATCGCTGCATCCGGGCCCGTCGGGTCGCACTTACGCCGCGTACGGGGGCGTCTACGTGATCACGGCGATGCTCTGGCTCTGGCGCATCGATGGCAGAGAGCCCGATCGCTGGGATTTGATCGGTGCGGCCATGGCGATCGCCGGGATGGGCGTGATCGCTTTTGGGCCGCACCGGCACTGACGCCGGTCGCGCGCGATCAGGGTCGGGCGCCGGTCCGTCGCTCGCGCGCACGGCGGGCGTAGACTTTGGCTGCCGCGGCGTCGTCGCTGCGGTTATTGGGCACGTACACGTTGGGCGTCTCGCCGCGCGCGCGGGCGGCGGCGTCGGCGCTGCGGGCCTGGGCTTCGAACACGGGCACGAGCCGGCTCGGCTGGTTCGGTGCAGAGTCGTCGATCCAGAAGTAGCTCGCCTCGCGCACGTCGAGATGCACGAACGCGCTTCGGGGATAGAAGCCGACCCCGACGAAGCCGAGATCGCGCACGAACGCGGCGAGCTTGTCGTTGGACACGCCGTCGATCGACATGTCCACGGCGCGGCCCTGCGTGTGGCGGCTGCCCGCGCGATCGCGGCGGTAACCGCTGACCACGCGCACCACGCTGGCGTCGAAGTGCCGCATGCAGCGGTACACCAGATCGAGCAAGCGCGGCGCCAGCGGGTGAACCTTGCCGGGAGATTGCTGCGAGAACGCGAACGCGGCGCGCTGCAGATCCTCGTCGCTGAAGCCGCCGTCGTCGCGCTGCGGGATCAGCACCACGCTGTCTCCGCCGTTGACCGCGAGCAGCACGAGCGGCGGGCGCGCGACGGGGATTTGCTGATCAGCGTTGGCCGGGCCGACGGCAACGGCCTCAGCTGCAGGCGGGGACACGGGCTCGACCGCTGCAGCCTTCGGCTTGCTGGCTCGTTGCTGCGCCGGCCGCTGCCGTTGGCCCGCCCCGATGCTCACCATGAGCGCGAGCCCGGCCAGCGCGAAGGCAGCGATCTTCCGTCGGATGTTGGGCTTGGGAGAGGCCATGCGCGACTCACCTTCAGGGTGCCTCGCGGCGCACAGGCCATCAACCCATCACCCCGCAGGGGGGGCATGATCGCGGCCAAGTCGCAAAAAGAGCACGCGGTGACGCACGGAATCAGCGGCGAACGAGACTAATGGTGAACAGGTGTAGTCAATCGCACCTGGCTACGACTGACAACAAAGCCATCGGCTCGGACGCTCCGAGCCGTCGGGAGGCACGTATGCGCAGCTCTTCGCTTGCAGTGCTCGTGTTGCTCGTTGGTTGTGCGGCCGAGATCTCGGGCATCGATGGTGAGCCGATCGCGGAAGAGGTCGGGGACGACGGGGCACCGCTCGAAGCGTCTGCGCAGGCGCTCGCCGCGAGCACCGTCCCGGTGATGCTGTCGCTGGGCGATACGACGATCGACGGCGTCGACGACCGCGCGTACACGCGCCACGGCTTCGTGTTCCGCTCGTCGCTGCGCACCACACGCGCCAACGGCATCGTGGAGAACCACGCCAACGCGAGCA
>DATHEN010001417.1:0-9963 GCA_035318565.1 Polyangiaceae bacterium | reverse complement strand
GCGTGATGACGTGTCGCCGCAGGTGCTCTCGGAGCTGCTCGGCCCTACTCAGGGGCGTTCGCTCGACCCCGCGCTGCTCCGTAGCGCATCCGCAGCGATGATTCAGGGAATGAAGCCGGTGTTCTTGTCGCTCGCGGCGCTGGGCGTCCTGGTCGGCGTGGTCAGCTTCGCATTTCCGGAGCTCGAAACACGAAGGCCAGAAGCGCTCGCGCCGTCAGGCCCCGAGTGATTCGTCGAGCGTTTTGAGCACGTCGCGCACGAGCTTTTGTCCGATGCGATCGCGCTGCCATTCTGCGGGCGCCCAAGCGGCCAGGAAGCGATAGAAATCGGCGCACGCGATGGGATAGAGCGCACGCCACTCACGCTCGAGTGCGCTGACGTCGACGTCATTGGACGTGCGTGACGAGGCAGCGCGGAGCTCCGTGAAATAGATGTCCAGGTAGCGAGCTTCCGTTACTTCCTCGCCGCCGTAGGAGCAGCTGCCCAGGAAGTAGGCGACGTCTTTCATCCCGCAGCCGCCGCCCGTGTATTGGAAATCCACCGCTGCGACACCTGCGTGGTCGTCTGCGAAGCAGAAGTTCGCGAGCTTGGCATCTCCATGCAGCAGCGTTTGGAATGCGCAATCGTTCAGTCTTCGATCCAGGAGCGGAGCAGCCTGGCGCAGCGCGTCGTCCTGGATCGCAGCGAGCTCGTCCGGCCGAGTTGCCAGATGCCAGTACGTCCCGGTTTTCCAGAGACCGGCCGGGGCTGTACCGAGGAAGCGCGCGTGGAAAGCGGCGAGCCAGCGCAGGCAATGCTGTAGGTCTGGGGCACGAGCTCTGGAGCGCCGGCCCGGAAAGCCTGCTGCGTCCAGATCTTCGAGCACGACGAGCCACTCGCCGGCGGTACGCCGACAATCGACGAGCGCGGGCACTCGACAGGAAACATCGCAACGCGCCGCATATTCCCGGTAGAATGTCGTCTCGACTTCGTAAGAACGAAACTTGCGCCGATGTGAGAGGTCAGTCGCGCGCCGGCGAGCCGGAGCCGGCGGCCTCACCCACTTCACGACTACGCTTTCTGCCGTCGTGCCGCTCAGGTGCACCCGAAACAGCTCGCCGTAGCCGCTCCACAGCGACTGAATACGCGCGCCCTTGCGCACCGAGTGGGCACCTGTGCTCTTCGCTATCCAGGCGAGATCGAGATCCACGTTAGGACGTTTACTTCAGAAGCTCGTTGGCGCCCGTGTTTCGCGTGGTTATCGTCGATAAATGGCCAACACCGAACGTAGGGCAGCGTTTCCGCCTGCCCGGGCGCGCGTCAAGAAAAGCCTCGCAGCGACTACCTCCTTCAACACGCCAGTCAATATCCGAGCCATGCACATGAGCTTGGATGACGACACGAAGGGATACGTGCGGCGCTCGCTGGGGCGCAAGCTCGGCAAGTTCGCCGAGCACATCGCGAGCATCAGCGTCCGTTACGAGGACGTGAACGGACCGAAGGGCGGGCGTGACAAGCGTTGCCGCATCAAGGTCGAGCTGAACGGCCTGGCGTCGGTGGTCGTCGACGAACAAGGTGAACACTTCCTCGACGCGTACGACGTCGCCGTGGACAATATTCAGCGCGCCGTGCGGCGGCACCTCGACAAAGCGGGCCGTCGCTCCGTGAGCAAAGCGCGTCTCAAGGCTTCGCCTCGTTTGATGACGGGTTGAGCTTCGCAAGTCAGGCGTTGCCGCACTAGAGTTGCGAGTCCGATGCGGCTGCAGCTCCTTTCCGACGTACACCTCGAGTTTCACCGCGATGCCGGGAGAAGCTTCGTGGATTCCCTCGACCCGAGCGGGGTGGATGTGCTCGTGCTCGCCGGAGATATCGCGGTCGGAGCCGGCATCGTTTCTGCACTGAGCCTGTTCTGCGAGCGCTATCCCGAGGCGCGCGTCGTGTACGTGCATGGCAACCACGAGTTTTACGGCGCGGACCGCGCGTCCGTGCTCGGGTGGACGCAAGACGCGCTCGAGGCGAACGCGAATCTCACCTTCCTCGACAGCGACGTGAAGGTCATCCTCGGGCGGCGCTTTCTCGGCGGTCCGCTCTGGTTTCGTGATGATCCGAGCTCGGCGAAGTACAAGCGGGCCGTCGCGGATTTCGGGCAGATCACGGCCTTCGAGTCCTGGGTTTACGCCGAGAACGCGCGGCTCGTGGCGCTCTTCGAAAAGGAGCTCCGCGAAGGCGATATCGTGGTCACACACCACTTGCCGTCGCGGCACTCGATTGCGCCAGAGTTCGCGCAGAGTCCCCTCAATGCTTTCTTCGTGTGCGACGTGGAGCCTTTGATGCTCGAGCGCAGCCCCGCGCTCTGGCTTCACGGCCACACGCACGCGTCGGTGGATTGCCGCGTGGGGGCGACACGCATCGTGTGCAACCCGTTCGGCTATGCGCAGTTCGAGCTGAACCCTGACTTCTCCGAGCGCTGCGTGCTGGACGTATGACATGCATGCCGGCGCCCGCTTCTGTCGCTACGAGCTCCGCACCACGGACGTCGCCGCGGCGCGCGTGTTCTACGCCGCGGTTCTCGGCGCGCGAGCGTTGAACATCGTGCCGCTGCCGCTGCAAGTTGCGGCGCGGGGTGCGCCAGCTCACTGGCTCGGTTATCTGGGAGTGGACGACGCCGAACGGACGGCGTGCGCGTTCGCTGAGCGTGGAGCGACGCGCTTGGGCCCGACCCGTGCTGCAAGTGATGGTGGCGAGGTCGCTCTCCTTCGCGATCCGGGGGGCGCTGTGGTTGCACTCGGCACGTCACTCGCGGCTCCAGTAGCTGCCGACGTGGTGTGGCACGTACTCAATACGCAGGACTTGGAGAGTGTAAGCAAGAGTTACCGCGCGCTCTTCGGCTGGCAGCTCACGGATAGTGTCGAGCTCGGCGCGCTCGGCGCGTACCAGCAGTTCTCGTGGCGGCCGGGTGAGGCGAGTGTGGGAGCAGTGGTCGACATCACGGGGCGGCCGGCGGTGCACCCGCATTGGTTGTTTCACTTCCGAGTCGCCGCGCTCGACGCCGCGCTGCTGGCGGTGGGCTCCGGCGGGGGTGTCGTCGCTGCGTCCGTCGCACTTCCGAACGGCCAGCGCATCGCGGTGTGCGACGATCCAGAGGGCGCTGCTTTCGCTCTGACCGAGCGCTCACCGTATTGAGAGCGAGCGCCGCCTATCCTGACTGCACGCTGTCAGGACGTCGAAGTAGCGTCGCTGGCAGTTCGTCGCAGGGCGCGAGGGCGCCGGAGGGAGTTGCCAATGTAGGACACCCGACGAATTGCGCTCGGCCTTCGAGCGTGCGTGGAAGGCGGGTGGCACCGTCGTGACCTCCATGACGCCGATTGGCGAGCAGGGTTTCATCGCGCTGATCGAGGATACAGAAGGCAATCGCGTGGTTTGCACGCGCCGCCTGAGAGCGCCGCCTGAGAGCGCCGGCGTAGCGCCATGGCCGCCGCGCCGTGATATACCGGCGCCATGTTGGAGGCGCCGATTCCAGCGGATGAGGAGCGGCGGCTGGCGCTGCTGCGGGCCTGCAACATCCTGTACACGCCAGCCGAGCAGGCGTTCGACGACGTCGCGCAGTTGGCGGCGGATCTGTGCGGCGCGGAGATCGCCCTGATCACGCTCGTCGATGCGGACTATCAGTGGTTCAAGGCGCGCGTGGGAGTCGAGCAAACCGGTGTGTCTCGAGACATGTCGTTTTGTGGGCACTGCATCGCGGCCGGTGAGGCGCTGATCGTCCCGGATACGCATCTGGATCCGCGCTTCGCGGACAACCCGCTCGTGACGGGCAATCCGGGCATTCGTTTCTACACGGGTGTGCCTCTGGAGGTCGAAGCAGGATCCGCGATCGGCGCGCTCTCCGTGGCGGATCGCAGGCCGCGTACGATCAGCCCGCGCCAGCTCGAATCGCTGCGCCGCCTGGCGGAACAGATCGCCCGCGAGCTCCGGTTGCGTCGGGATCTCGAGCGGGTGATCTCCACCTTACCGCCGTCGGAGCTGCTCGTCGGTCCCGGTGCAGTCGTGGCTGGTCGCTGGCACATCGGCCGGGAGCTCGGCAGGGGAGGCGTGGGCGCCGTCTTCGAAGCACACGATGCGAATGGCGAGCGCGCCGCCATCAAGGTGCTGCTCCCCGAATGGCGCGCCCACGAGGAAGTGCTCGAGCGGTTCGCGCGCGAAGCGCGGGTGCTCATGCGCTTGACCACTCCGTACGTCGGGAAGCTGCTCGACGTCGGTAACCTCGAGGCTGCGCAGGGCGGCTTGCCCTATCTGGTGCTGGAGTACCTCGAGGGTACCGATCTCGGGCGGTTGATCGAGACCCAAGGAAAGGTGCCATTTCGACAGGCGTTCGCCTGGTGCGCGGACGCCTGCGAGGGAGTTGCGGAGGCGCACGAGCTCGGCGTGGTGCACCGCGACCTCAAGCCGTCGAACGTATTCCTTGCGCGCACTCTGCAGAGCCCGGCCATGGTCAAGGTGCTCGATTTCGGCATCGCCGCGGGCGAGCCCGCTGCAGGGAATCCCGTCAAGCTGACCGGCATGCGCGCCGTGGTGGGCTCGCCGGCGTACATGTCTCCCGAACAGATGATCGCAGCCAGCGAGGTGGACCCGCAGAGCGACATCTGGTCGATGGGAGTAACGCTCTACGAGCTCATCACCGGAAAAATTCCGTTTCCCGGTGCCACCGCGCTCGAGATTTTTGCGGCGGTCATGACGCACGCGCCGACGCCTCCGAGGGAGCACCTGAACCAGAACCTACCGGGCGCGGTCGAGGCCATCCTGCTCAAGTGCCTGCAGAAAGAGCGCACGGATCGCTTCCCTTCGATGGTAGCGCTGGCGCGCACGTTGAGAGCCGCGGCCACTTGAGCGGGTTTGCCTTTCGAACAAACCCGCTCCCGGCAGTCGCTCAGCCGCAGCAGCCGCTGGCGCTCTTCTGCGAAACGCAGGACGTACGCATCTGCGCCCAGATCGCTCGCGCCATTGCGGCGGAGCCGAGGTTGTTGGGATGGATGTCGCCGCCCGCGAAGTACTCGGGGTGCCCCTGGAAAACGGGAATCAGGTCAACGAAGTGGCAGCGCAGCCGACCGCCGGTGGTTTGTGCTGCGCTGTTGCAGAGCTCCCGGGCGAGCGGCAGCGCGTACTCGAGAATGGCGTTCGGCCGCGCGCCGCCGACCAGGGTTCCCTCCGGCACCCGGGGATAGAAGAAGTAGACGACGTCTTTGACGCCCACGTCGGCGGCGCGATTCATCACGACCCTGGCCCGATCGATCGCAGCCTGAACGATATTGCGGCACACCGGCAGATTCGCCGAGTTCGCGCTGTTCTTGCAGTCGTTGCAGCCCGGGAAACGCAGCGCGTCGCAGATGAGAACGTCGTTGCCGCCGCCGTCCATGACCACCGTGTTGATGCGGGGGTTGGCGCGTAACGCCGCTTCGAATTGATCGGGGATGAAGCCCGTGATGCCGCCGCTCGCCATGGAAGCGCCGCCTACGGCGTAGAGCCGCCAGGTTTCTCCGGCTTCGCGCGTCAAGTCCGCGGGCAGGCTGTGGGAGCCCCAGCTGATATACGAATCGCCAATGATGACCGTCTGACTCGCGGCGGTAGAACACGGCGGCCGTGTGGAGCTGCCGCCACCACCACCGGAGCCGCCGACGCCTCCCGCGCCGCCCACTCCTACAGGAGGATTCGGACCACAAGCGCTCGAACCAATGGTGGTTAGAACCGCCAAACAAGCCGTAAATATCGCGCGCATGGGGATCTCCTTGGAAACGCTGAACTGCTATCGAGTCAATAACGCGAGTATCCCGGGAAGCCACTTCGCCTTGCCGCCAGGCTGCATAAATACAGCTTCAACTACCCGAGACTAGCCGCAGATGCCTGACCCGCTACGACTCGAAGAGCTCGCTATTCATGAGAGCGTTCAATAACGTTGAAAGGGAGAAGCGACAATCGATTAGCGGACGTTCCGGATGACGAGCTTGTCTCTTTGGGCGCCGAGGGTTCGAAGGTCCAACCGCGCGCGCGTCAGCTGTCATTCGCTCTCGCCGCAGCGAAACAGCAACGGCCGCACCATCGTTGGACGGCGTGGGCGCGCTAGTCAGATTCGGCTTTTTCCCCGCCTAAACGCTGACGATGCGCCAAGCTTTGCGGCGTGCGCACGGCGCGCACATATGCGCACCGGTCGGATGCGCTTGCTGCCTCAAGTCACGTAGCCAAGAGCTGGAAGGCCGTTGCCGCTGGTGACCGCAAAAGGACTGGCACCCTCGAGGGTTTTCCCTGTGGCACTGGCCCGAACGTCCGAAACGGCGCTCGCGTTCTCGACCGCGCCCGTGCCGAACACCACCCGGTACGAGCTTCCGAGGCGCCATCACCAGCGTTCGCGGCGTCGACGTCGTGAGGCGAAGAGGCACAGAGTCGAACACTCTCCGTTCGAATCGAGGAAACGCTGCTTCGAGCTTTGCGAAGCCCTGCCGACGAACTGCTGAGCTGAGCGTCGCGGAGCCCGCTCAGCCATCTCGCCAGTTGAGCGAGCCAATGTAGTCTGTCTTGCCGAGGGCCACGCCGTTGTGCCGCAAGATGGCGTACGCGAGGTTCAGATGAAAATAGAAGTTCGGCAAGCCGAACTCGTTCAAGTAGTCGGTGGCCGACATGATTTTACCGGGCGCGAACGGCAGGCCGATGGAGCGCGACTCAGCGCCTTCGAAATCGCGCGCACTGAACGTCTCCAAATAGCCGACGACGCTCTGAATGCGCGCGCGCAGCTCTTCCACCGTCTGCTCGGTATCCGGATGTTTGGGCGCTTCTTTGCCGGTGAGCCGCGCACAGGTCAGCTTGGCTGAGTCGCAGGCCACCTGAATCTGAGTCAAGAGCGGGTATTGATCGGGTGCCAGACGCGCTGCCAGCAGAACTTCGGGTTTGAACGACTTCTTGGCGGCGTGCTCGGCTCCCGAGTCCAGCCAGCGTCCGAGGTTTTTGAGCATTTTCGTGAACTGCGGAACGCTGGCTTCATAGAGCGACATGGGGCCTCCTCCGGATCAATCGCCGGCACGCACGCGCGGCGGGAGCTCAGCTCATGGTACCGGAGTCTGTGCCGTCAAGCGGACGACGGACGGATCGGTTGCGCGGACGTTGACGCCATTGGCGACGACGAGGCGCCCGCGGCCGCCCTGGACGTACCCGTGCAGTGCGCTACTTGGCGACCCTGAGGCTGCCGCCACCGCCGAGGTTGCCGAAGAAGTCGTTGCCCTTGTCGTCCACGACGGTGAACGCTGGAAAATCGACGACCTCGATCTTCCACACCGCCTCCATGCCGAGCTCCGGGTACTCGAGCACTTCCACCTTCTTGATGCAGTCCTGAGCGAGCCGCGCCGCCGGGCCGCCGATCGAACCGAGGTAAAAGCCGCCGTGTTTCTTGCACGCCGCGGTGACAGCCGGTGAGCGATTGCCTTTTGCCAGCATCACCAAGCTGCCGCCCTGCGCCTGAAACGCGTCCACGTAGGCGTCCATGCGGCCTGCCGTGGTGGGCCCAAACGAGCCGGAGGCGTACCCCTCGGGAGTCTTGGCTGGTCCGGCGTAGTAGACGGCGTGCTGTTTCATGTAGTCGGGCATGCCCTCGCCGCGATCCAGCCGCTCTTTGAGCTTCGCGTGAGCGATGTCGCGCGCCACGATCAGCGGACCGCTCAGTGAAAGCCGCGTCTTGATCGGATACTTCGAGAGCTCGGCGCGAATGGCCGACATGGGCTGGTTCAGATCGATGCGCACCACGTTGCCCGGCAGGTCCTCGTGTGTGGTGTCCGGTAGGTACTTCGCCGGGTTGCGCTCGAGCTCTTCCAGGAACACGCCATCGCGCGTGATTTTGCCGAGCGCCTGCCGATCCGCGGAGCACGACACGGCGATGCCCACCGGGCAGCTGGCGCCGTGGCGCGGCAAGCGAATCACGCGCACGTCGTGACAGAAGTACTTGCCGCCGAACTGCGCGCCGATTCCAGTGTGCTGGGAGAGCTCGAAGATCTTGCGCTCGAGCTCTACGTCCCGAAAGCCGCGGCCGAGCGCGTTGCCTTCAGTGGGGAGCGTGTCGAGGTAGCGAGCGGAAGCCAGCTTGGCGGCCTTGAGCGCGTACTCCGCGCTGGTGCCGCCGATCACCACGGCCAGGTGGTACGGCGGGCAGGCCGCGGTGCCGAGGCCGCGCAGCTTCTGTTCGACGAACGCGAGCAGGCTCTGCGGATTCAGCAGCGCCTTCGTCTCCTGATACAGGTAGCTCTTGTTGGCCGAGCCGCCGCCCTTGGCCATGAACAAGAATTTGTAAGCGTCCCCGTCCGTCGCGAAAATCTCGATTTGTGCGGGAAGGTTGTTGCCGGTGTTGACCTCCTTGTACATGTCGAGCGGCGCCATCTGCGAGTAGCGCAAGTTGCTCGTGAGGTACGTGTCGAACACGCCGCGCGCGATGGCGGCTTCGTCCCCGCCACCGGTCACGACGTACTGCCCCTTCTTGCCCATGACGATGGCGGTGCCGGTGTCTTGACACATCGGCAGCACGCCGCCCGCGGCGATGTTCGCGTTCTTGAGCAAGTCGAGCGCGACGAAGCGGTCGTTCGAAGAGGCTTCGGGGTCTTCCAAAATGCGCGCGAGCTTCGCCAGGTGCCCGGGCCGCAGCAAATGAGCGATGTCGCGCATGGCCTCGCGCGTCAGCAGCGTCAGCGCTGCCGGCTCCACCTCCAAGAAGGTCTTCCCGTGCGCTTCGAAGCTCGAGACGTGGTCTTTCGTCAGCAGTCGATAGGGCGTCTCGTCTTTGCCCAGGGGCAGGATCTCTTGAAACGCAAACTCGGGGATCTTCGAGGCCATGAACGTTGCTCCTCGGGCTCTACTAGCACGCTGGACATCACCGGCGCAGTAGCTCGAGCAAGTCACGGCCGCGCAGCGAGAGCCGGTAGCCGACGCGTGGGTCTGCGCCGATCTTCGCCGGGTGCCGTTCATTCCGGCGCGTGGGGCAGAGTTTACATTGTACAAATCGGTGTATGAGCACAACAGAGTCCAAAGCTGCAGCGTTCGTCCCCGCGGTCACGGTCACCGGCAACGCCGCGTCGTTCCTGCAGAGTGTACAGGCGGGCCGGCACGTCATCGTCGCGGATGAGCCTGCCGCATCGGGCGGCGGCGATCAGGGGCCGGATCCTTATGACCTGCTGCTGTCAGCGCTCGGCACTTGTACGTCCATGACCGTCGGGCTCTATGCACGCAACAAGGGCATTCCGCTCGAGGGCATCGTCGTGCAGCTGAGTCATCAGCGGATACACGCTGGTGACTGCGCGGAATGTGAGACGAAGGCGGGCTTCGTGGCGCACATTCGCCGGTTTATCCAGCTGCGCGGCGCGCTCTCTGCCGAGCAACGCCAAAGGCTCCTCCAGATCGCCGACAAGTGCCCGGTGCACCGCACGCTCACGTCGGAGATCCGCATCACGACGGAGCTCGTCGACTAGAATACCAATCTGCGTGGGTCACTAGGCGTGGGGCTGGGGCTGCGCGCTGCGTGGCGCGCGCGGTGAGCTCTGCGAAAAGTTCTTGCCCCCCACCTTGTCGGCGTCGAAGTCGAGCGTGCGAATCGGAAATGGAATCGTGAGGTTTTCGCGGTCGAACGCCGACTTGATGGCGATCATCGCTTCGGAGCGCGCGTTTCGCAGAGTGCGGTCGTCCGACTGCTCGAGCCAGATGCGCACGGAGAAGTCGATCGAGCTCTCGGCGAACTCGTCGAAGAACAGCTCGACGTCGCGGGCGCGGTCGCGGGCTGGCACGTCCTGCACCGCTTCGATCACGACGCGGCGCACCGCCTCCATGTCGTGGCAATAGGCCATGCCCATCTTGAAATCCATACGGCGGCTCGGTGTCATCGTGTAGTTGATGATGGCCTTCTGGAAGATCTCCTTGTTCGGCAGGAGCACCGAAAGCCCATCCAGCGTTTCGAGCTCGCTC
>DATHEN010001416.1:0-4116 GCA_035318565.1 Polyangiaceae bacterium | reverse complement strand
GAGAGCCAGTACCAGCAGCGCGCCGAACAGGGCCTGATGCAGAAACGCGACTTCCGCCTGTCGGCGATCGCGCTCACCGGCGCCGTGAACGAGCTCTGCATCGAAGCCCTGATGCAGCCCGAGGCGCGCGAGATTGCGCTGCTCAAAGAAGAGCTCAAGCGCATGTTCGTCGGCCTGTTCCGGGACTGAGCGCTGCCCAGATAAGTATCGGGCATACTCGGCCGGGTGAGCAGGGTCGGGCCTCCGGATGCGGCTGCGCTATTTCCGCGCACACGCTGGACGCTCGTGCTCTCGGCGCGCGGCGACCCGGAGCGGCGGCGCGCGCTGCTGGAAGAATTGGTGCGACCGCGCTGGCGGCCCTTGTACCTGCTCGCGCGAAAGCACGGCCTGGATTCGGCGTCCGCGGACGATGCCGTTCAGAGTTTTCTCGTGCGTTTGCTCGATCCGGACAACGATTTCCTGGCGCGCCTCGATCCCTCGCTCGGAAGCTTGCGCGCCTACTTGAAGACCGCGTTCAGAAACCACCTCGCGAATCTGTTCGAGCGGGAGCGCACGGCAAAACGCGGTGCGGGCGTGCGGCACGCGGACGTGAACGAGCTCGAGGAGTGGTTGGCGTCGCCCGTATCGGTGGATGCGCTGTACGACAAGGCTTGGGCTTTGGCCGCCTTCGAAGAGGCCATGACGGCGCTGGAGGCGGACTACGCGAATGGAGCGCGGCGCGGGCCGGTCGGCCTCGTGGGCGAGCTGTTCGCGTTCGACTCCGCCCCGGCCTACGCCGAGCTGGCGGCGCGCTACGGCATGAGCGTACCTCAGCTCAAGTCATTCGTTTTTCGCGCCAAGCGGCGCTTTCGTGAGCTGCTGCGCGAGTGTGTCGCGAATACTCTCGGCGAGAACGAGGACATCGATGCGGAGCTGCGCCGCGTGATCGAGGCGCTGGCCTCGTGACGGCGTGGTGCGCGCGTTGCGGCCGCGCGGCTCCGTCGAGCCGTCTCACGCTGTGCCCCGCGTGTCTGCTCGCGGAAGACGAACCAGAACCTCCGCCCGAGTCACCGGCCGGGCTCATCCTGGAAGCCGAGATCGGCAGAGGCGGAATGGGCCGGGTGTTCAGTGCGCGGCACGTGGGTTTGGATCGCGTGGTAGCCGTGAAGTTCTTGCCGCCCGAGCTCGAGGGCGCGGCGGAATTTCAGGCGCGATTCGCGCGCGAGGCGCGAGCGCTGGGGGCGCTTTCGCATCCGCACATCGTCACCGTGTTCGATTTCGGCACCTCCGCGCAAGGCGAGAGCTACCTCGTGATGGAGTTCGTGGCGGGGGGATCGCTCGCGAACCGCGTTCCGATGTCCGTGGGTGCGGCACGCTCGGTGTTGATGCAGGTGTGTGACGCACTGGCGTATGCGCACGAGCGGGGCATCGTCCACCGCGATTTGAAACCCGAAAACGTGCTGTTCGACGAACGCGGCGCCGTGAAGCTCGCGGACTTCGGCCTGGCTCGCTTCACGAATTCGGTTTCCGGTACGCAAGCGCTGACGCGGCCGCTGCAAGTGCTCGGCACGCCGGGTTACCTCGCGCCCGAAGCCTTGAGCGGTGCAGAGCCTGACCCGCGCATGGACATCTACAGTGCCGGAGTTTTGCTGTGTGTCGCGGTGACGGGCACACTGCCGCACGTTGCGGCGAATGGGCTTTGCCCGGAGCTCGGCGTGGTCGTGCGGCGCGCGACGGCGGCGGATCCTGCGGCTCGCTACCCAGATGCCCGCGCGCTGCGCTCGGCGCTCGGCGCGGTGTCGGAACAGGACAGCGACGCGCTGCCGCCAGACGAACAGAGCTGGCTGCGCGCCGTCGCGCTGATCCTGTCCGGCGCAACAGCGCTCGCACTGTATGCGTGGGTGGTCTCGCTCACGCCGCGCGTTCTACTGCCGGGTGAGCTCGTGTCCTTCGTCGCGTTCGGGGTCGAAGAGCTCTCGGGCGGAGGGCTGTACACGCGCGCGCGTTTCGAAACGATGCCGATGCTGGCCGCCGCCGCGGGCTGGGCCGTTGCTTTCGCCGCCTACGGACTGCTGCGCCGGCATTGGCGGCACTCGGGACTCGACGTGAGCGCGCCGGAGCGGAGGCTGACCGGGTCGCGCCACGTGCTGATGATGGGTCTTTTGCTCGACGCTCTGTTCGCGTTCCGTCTCATTTTGGAACGCGCCGGGGCGACGCGCATCGTGAACTACATTCCGGTACTGGGCGGCATTCTCGAGCTCGTGCTGCTGTATCTGGTGTTCATGACCGTGCTGGAGGCCCAGCGCGTTCGCCGGCGTTTCCGGCGCGAGCCGCTGCTGTGGCTCGGGCTCGGACTCGGGGTGCTGCCGCCCGTCTACTCCTTTCTGGAGATGCTCCGCGCCGCCCCGGCGCGCTGATTTTTTTTCTTCGGGCCGCGCAACCACCGGCAGGCCTCCCTGTATCAGCGGGCAAGGAGGCTCACATCATGTACGCACCCGTTCTCGATTCATCACACCTTACCGTCGTTTACCTCGTCTACACCGCCGGCAGCCTGGGCTTGATCGTCTGGCTCGGACGAACCTTGTTCCGGAGCGGCGCCGTCTTCCTGGACGACGTGTTCTCGGAGAATCCGCGGCTCGCGGCGGCCGTGAATCAGCTGCTGGTAGTCGGTTTCTACCTTTTGAATCTGGGCTATGCGCTGCTGCGGCTGCGCGCGGATCACGACGTCGCCAGCACCGTCCAGGGCATCGAAGTGCTGGCGCAAAAGCTCGGCACCTTGATGCTGGCGCTCGGGGTCATGCACTTCGTCAACCTGTACGTGCTGCACCGCATTCGCCGTCGCTCGCAGCTGCGCTTGGCGCCGCCGCCGGTGAAGGCGCAGCTCTTCCGCAACGACGCACACGTCTGAACAGGCGATCGACATGGACACCACACAATGGGTCACCGCCGTCGATGATCACTGGGCGGAGCGATTTGCGCTCCGCTCTTCACCCAGGTCACTCACGGTTCTGTTCGATCCGGAGTGCGCACTCTGCCAGCAATGCCGGAGCTGGATGAGCACACAAGCCACGCTGGTAGAGCTGCGTTTCGTGCCTTGTACCGGCGAGGAAGCACGTGCGCGCTACGGCGATATTCCGTGGCTGGGAGACGAGCTCGTCGTCGTGGGCGACGAGCGCGAGGTCTGGGTCGGCCCAGCGGCGTTTCTCGTGTGCCTGTGGGCGCTCGAAGGCTGGCGCGAGTGGTCGTACCGACTCTCCGGTGCGGCCTTCGCACCCCTGGCCGAACGCTTCTTTCTGTTCATCTCCGCGCGGCGCAAACGCTTAGCTGCGCTGTTCGCGCACGACTGCGCTGACGGAGTGTGCCGGAGGTGAGGCGAATCCTGGTGCATTCGGAGAGAGCGAGGTACTCGGCCCTGAAGCAGTGTCGTCGTGCTTCAAGGCTGCGCGGCCGAGATATCTCTTTTTGCGCGCTGTTCAGCCGCAGCTGGCGCCGCCCTGCGCGTCGATGACACACGTACCTCCGCGGGCGCCGCAATCGATGCGTTCTAGAGACACGTTGCCGCTCTCTCCGACGCAACGTAGCAGTTGATTGCCGTCACATGTCCCGGCCGTGGGTAGCAATGGACAGGCGATCTCGCGTTGAAGAAACGCAACCACTGCCGGGCCGAGTACCGCGTCGACACCGCCAAAAGCGCACACTTGATCGGCGGCTTCGTAGCCCCAAGAGGTGACGCCGTAAACGGTGGGGCGTCCTGCTTTCAGTTGAATCAACGGGCCGCCGGAATCACCGAAGCAGCTCGTCGAATCGTGAGGGCCACCTCCGGTTACGGCCTCGTAGCCGTCGAGCACCAACTCCGTTTCCCAAGCGAGCTGCAGACCGGTCAAATCACGCGGCAGATCGAGGATACGAGGCGCGATGCGCGCAAAGTCCTGAAACGAGCCAAAGAGAAGCTCGAAGACGCGCCCGGTCGTACCGCGCAGCGTGAGTGTTCCGGTGCGCCTCATGCCTGAGTCCTGCTCGTTGTTGCGCGTGCCGTAACCCACCACGTTGAAGGACGTGCCGACCTTGTCCGGCTCGAACAGCGAGTACGGTAGAGGCTCCACGTTCGTCAGCGGCTCGGCGAGATGAAGAACGGCC
>DATHEN010001415.1:0-4215 GCA_035318565.1 Polyangiaceae bacterium | reverse complement strand
GCCAGTAGTGCTTTCCGACCAGCAACAAGTAGGCCAGCATGCCGAGCGCGTAGATGTCCGTCGCGGGGGACACGCGGCCTTTGCCCCGAAATTGTTCGGGCGCCATGTAAAGCGGAGTGCCCACTGCTTGAGTGCCGCCCTCGGATGTCGCGTCGATGCGCATCATCTTGGCGACGCCGAAATCGAGGACTTTGACGAGCGGAGAGCCGTCCTCACGCTGAGTCAGAAACAGATTGCTGGCTTTGAGGTCGCGATGAACGATCGCCGCGCGGTGGGTTTTGTCGAGCGCGAGCGCTGCGTGCCACAGGTACAAGAGCACGTCTCGCGGCGGCAACGCGCCACGCTCGCCGACGAGCTCGCCGAGGTCGATCCCGGTCAGACGCTCCATGACCAGAAACGGAATGTGCGTTTCCGGGTCGATTCCGGCATCGAGCACATCCACGATGTACTCGCTCTTGATCTGGGCGAGCGCGCGCGACTCACGAAAGAAACGCGTCCGCATCTCTTCGCGTTCCGCCGTGTGGCCGAGCATCAGTTTGATCGCGCACGGCCGGCGCGTGACGATGTGTTTCCCCTCGTAAACGGCGCCCATGCCGCCGGTACCAATGCGCACGCCGAGCGCGTAACGGCCGGCAATGACCGTTCCAGCAACAGCGCCCAATTGGGACATGTATGACTTATCCTACCTCATGCGGCCCGCTCGCGCATGGGATGAATCAGAGCCGTATGCGCCACCGATTTCGGCCGAGCTAGAAGCTTGTGCCCAAGCTGAACTGTCCCGCGCCCTGCGCACCCGACACGCGCATCCGCCAGCCACCGCCCGAAGTTCCCTTGTGATTCCCGTCGGGCTCGGTCAAGAGCAAGGTGATGCCCGCGCCGAGGCCCAGAGCGCCCGCGGCGAACGCGACGGTGCTCACGGCACCGAGTGTCTTCGCGGATTTACTGGCTTCGAGGCCTTCGGCTTCACACTCCGCGCGATTGTCGTCCACGTCTCTGCAGAACCGGTCAACGTCGTCGGCTTTCCCGAGCACCATCAAGCCCGTTACCGAGCCGACGATCACTCCAGTGATGCCGAGTCCTCCTACAATGTAGGCCCAGGTGCGTTGCGAGCTGCCGGACTCTTGCGGCGAGTCCGCAATGGTCTCTCGTAACGCGCCGCCGTTGTCTGGAGCGGGCAGATCGACGCGCAGACTCTGATTGGGCTCGATGGATACCTGACGTGTGCTCATGCTGCCGGAGCCGTTGCTGAACTCGATCACGTGTTGCCCGGGGTCCACGCTCAGCGCTCTGCCGATCCGCACTGCATCGAGGGGAGCGCCGTCGAGGATGACCTGAGCGCCCGCGGGCGCGCGCCCACCCCAGTGGATTTCGAGCCTGGGAACCTCGCGATTGAGCTTGTTGCGCTCGGCGCGCGCAACCGCCGCGCGTTCGCTGTGAGCGCGGCTTTGTTCCGTAGTCATGAGCTCGTAGAGCGTCAGATACAGTGCGTAGTGCCTCACGGCGCTCGCCGTCTTGCCGGCGCGCGCGTAGCACTCGGCCAGTGTGAACAGCGTCCCGGCTTTGGGATCGATGCGATGGCTCTGGCTCAGCAGGGCGCAGCCACGCTCGTAACGGCCGGCCAGCATGTCGGCAACGCCGTCGTCGAACAGCCCTTGAGCCCGGGCGGCGTTTTCAGCGGTCGGAGGCGAAATTTGGCCGGGCTCGGCCGAACGGGGTTCCTCGGCGCGGGCGGACGCGGCCCAGCCACAAATGGCATACACGAGCAGCGCGCCCAGCATCGTGCCTCTCACGGCGCGCACGATATCACCTTCGCATCGGGGCTCGGCAAGGGTGGCATGCGCGTTGGAGGGGACCTACACGGTCAGCGCGGCGCTCACTCCGTCAGCCCGGCGGGACGACCCCGGCGCTGCCGTCGACCTCGGGCGCGTGCGAGGGACGAGCAGGAGCGTCCGGCACCTGCCCCTCGTTTTTTGCAAGAAAGCGCTTCAACGCCCAGACCTGCGCGTTGTCCCGCACGAGCAGCAAGAGGAGCAGCAGCACGTACGGAAAGATGAGTAGCCAGCCTTTGGGCGTCACGGGCAGGATCAGTTGCCGAATCGCAAGCTCGTGCAGCCCGCTGCCGCTCCACACCAGGTAGAGTGCGATGCAACCGAGCGGGACCACCAGCTGGAGCAAGCGACGCCGCCAGGGCGCGGCTTCGAGCTGCGCGATGCTCACGCGCGCGTGCTCGATACGGCTCGCCACCATTTGCTGGTGCAGCAGGCGCTCGACGGCCGGGGCATGCGCGAGAAACGCACTGACCTGACGTCGCGTCAGCCAGTACCCGGCAAATCCGATCAACGAAGGGCCGAGAATGTAGAGCACCTGCTTCACGAGCGGCGCGGTCGAGCGCTCCGAGAGCACGGTCATCGCGGTGAGCCCGCCGATCATGGCGCCCCCGTACAACCAGTTCACCCGTGCCACGCGGAAGATGGCCATGGAACGCATGAAGTACTGGGCGCGGTTTCGGACCGTTGCTTCGTCCGCGGGCTGATAGCGGAGGCGCAGAGCCGCCAGCACCTCCGCGACCGGGAACGCCAGCAGCAAAGCACCGAACACCAGACCCATCAGGAACGTGCCTTGAAAGACCAGGGTCTTCAGGATCTCGACCAGGTCCAGAGGTTGCGCGAGCGCTTGCCGGCGCAAGAACGAAAGCAGATTGCTGCGCTCGTCGCCGAGTGCCCACTCGATCACGTTCGTGGCGCCGATCGTCAACAGCAGCACGACGATCAGAAAGAAAGGCCACACCGCCTCCCACGCCGGGCGCGCCACCAGCAGATCGTAGCGATCGATCGTGCGCGCGAAGCGCACTTCTGCTGACAACAGGAACAGGTAGGCGAATAGAAAGATCAGAATCACGATCAGCGAGTGCGCCCACTCGGTGCGCAACTCCGTGGTCACGCGCTGCACGAATTCGCTCGAATAGCCGGGCTCGCGTGCGGCTTGCGCCAGCGCCACGCTGACGACCTCGATGATGAACGCGAGCTGGAACAGCGGCGCCAGCGCCACCGCAAAGGTGCGGTGGGCCAGGTAGCCCGAGACGAACGTCTCTTCGCTCGACGGCGGGCGGAAGCGATCGCGTTCCTCGCGCGGACGAATCGCCAGGTAGCCCGACCACAGCGGACAGCGCAGCGCGAGGATCAGCAAGAACCAGCCGACCGCGTTGAACACCGTCGGGGGCGCGAGCACGAACAACACGGCGATGGACTGGCCCGTGAGATACCAGACCAAGAACGCGAACAGGCACAGGCCGCCCGCGGCCCAGAGCGCGTTGCTCCACCATTTTTCGTGCCGGTAGTCGCGGCCGATGCCCTCGATGTAGTTCTGCACGTGCGTGCGGATCTGCGCGATCGTCAGCGTGCGGCGTTCGGGGTCTTTTTCGAGCAGCCGCAGCGCCAGCATTTCGAGCGCGAGCGGCGCGTGCGGGTTCAACGCCGACGGTCGCGGTGCGGTCTCCGTGAGTACGCGCACGAGCAAGCGCGTGGCGTCGTCGTCTTCGAACGGCAGGTGATCCGATAAAATCTCGTACAAGATCACGCCGAGTGAATAGAGGTCCGTGCGCTCGTCCACCGGAGCGCCCTGGGCTTGCTCGGGAGACATGTACGCGGGCGTGCCGATTACCGTGCCGGCCTGCGTGGCCAGCGCTTGCTTGCCCGCGCGGACGGAGCTGATGTCCGTCGGGGGCGGCACGGATATAGTCGGGTCGGAGGCGCGGCTGCGCTGCAGGCGTTCTTCGACGTCCCACAGGGAGCCGGCGTTTGCGGTGGACACCGTGGCAGCCGCGGCATCGGGGCGGCCGACGACTTTGGCGACGCCCCAGTCCATGACCAGCACTTCGCCGAAATCTCCGACCATGATGTTGCTGGGCTTGAGATCGCGGTGGATGACGCCGCGGGCATGCGCGTACTCGAGCGCCTGGCAGACTTGCAGAAACACGTCCAGCAAGCGGCGCAGGCCGAACTCAGCGAGTGTTTCGGCGTCCTTCTGACGACGCTTCTCCAGGATCGTCTCGAGCGACTGCCCGCGTACCAGTTTCATCGAGAAGTAAACACGGCCCTCGGGATCCATGCCGATCTCGTGAACCGGAACCACGTTCGGGTGCTCGAGCTGCGCGGTGATCTGCGCTTCTTCGATGAAACGCGCGAGCTGCGCGCGGGGCAGCTGGTCGCGCGGGAC
>DATHEN010001414.1:0-7096 GCA_035318565.1 Polyangiaceae bacterium | reverse complement strand
CCTACGCGGCGCGCGTGCTGCGGACCAAGACCTACGTGACCCAGGAGGCCACGAAGTTGTGCGCTGAGCTGTTCTCGCTCGGTGGCGGAAGGAACTATCGACACACGAGCCTCGTGGCGCGCATGCTCGCCGACTCGTTCGCGGGGACCTTCTTGCGACCGCCGCTCACGCTCGCACTCGACAGGCTGGTCGAGTCCTTCTCGATCGGCGACGCGGAGTAGCGCCGACGGTCAGGGCTCTCGCGCGACGTGCGGCCGCTGCTGAACGGACGAGGGGATCATCTTCCCCTCGACTTCCACTTCGAACTCCAGCATGCCCTTGATCGACCCTCCACGAGCAGCGAACGTTGCGGGCCGCGTTGAGACTTAGTGATCGTGCATGCCCATGCCTGCGAGGATCTTGGGGATACACTTCTCGATCCGCGCGATTCGAGTCTGTGATTGCTTCGCGCCCGTGAAATGCAGGACGTAGCCCCGTTGTCGCCCGGGGGTGAGCGAGTGGAAGGCTTTCGCTAGCCTGCGGTCTTTCTGCAGGATCTGGGTCAGTTCCTTCGGAAGCTCGAGCTCGCGCTTCGCTTTGAAGTCGACCCTGAGTCCGGTCTTCTCCACTAAGATGGCCTGTTTCACATAGGACTTCACCACGGCCTTCGTAACTTGGGCCTCGCTCGTGAACTCCAAACGCATCGCGGACTGTGTGTTCTCCCCTTGGCTGCGGAGCAGTCTGTGGGTGTCCTTGAGCAGGGCGCCCTTGAAGAACATGAGGGAGCAGTGCTCTTTGAAGGGTTGGATGATGGCCACGTTCCTCCCCTCGAACAGGAAGCACGGCTTCCCCCACTTCAGGTCTTCGTCGAGCCCACACTCGAGGAGGATCGATCGGAGCTTCTGGATCTCGCCTCGCCACGCTTTGGCACGGCTCACGAATGCATCAACCTTGAGATTTTGCGTACTCATGGACCCCTGGAAGGATCGCGCCGCAGGCATCGCTCCGCAAGGGTTTCGCGAAGAAGCGGCCACACCGCGGAATCGACGGTCGTCTACAGGTCAGGCCAATTGGATCGCGGCCGCGTCTCGAAATACAGAGGGAATCGAAGGCTATATTTTCGACGGTCGCGATGGCAGCCAAATCGCCTTTTGGGAGTGCAGCGCGGACGCTGCCACCGCGGAACATGTGCATCCCTTTGACGAATACATTGTCGTCGTCGAAGGCACGTACAGCTTGAACCTGAATGGGGTCGAGGTTCATCTGACCGCCGGCAACGAGCTCTTCATACCAAAGGGCACAGCAATCTCGGGCAAGGTTTTCTCAGGGTACGCGCACCATTCACCTATTCGGTGGCCAGCGCGCGAACGCGAATCTGACCAATAGACGTGCCGGAAGTCGTCGTGTTCTCGACCCCGCTTTGTATCGGTTGTTCCATTGCCCTCATTCCGCCGCGCCTGCCGGCGTCTCCGCGTCCGGTTACCCTCTAGCTGGGCGCTCGCAACTGAAGCCTGATACGTTGCGCCGACGGCACATGCGGCGCGAGTCACTCGATCGAATACTGCGCGACTTCACGCTTCTCAGAGATAGGGTCGCCGACTGGAGCCAGTACCCATTCAACATTCCGGCGATCGCGAACCTGAAAAGCATACACTTCCACCCAGGCATTACGTTCTTCGTCGGCGAGAACGGTTCGGGGAAGTCCACGTTGATCGAGGCTATCGCCGTAAAGGCCGGCTTCAACCCCGAAGGCGGGACAAAGAATTTCAAATCATCTTATCGACCGAGCGAGTCCCGACTTCACGAGTACGTCCGCTTGGCACGCGGTTCTCGCCGTGAGAGCAGCGGCTTCTTCCTCCGCGCCGAAACCATGTTCAATGTCTCCACCGAAGCCGAGCAGTATAGAGACTACGGCTGGGACGACCTGCATGAAATGTCGCACGGCGAAGCGTTCTTATGGGTCGCGAACAACCGTTTTCGCGAGCGCGGGTTGTACATTCTGGATGAGCCTGAAGCGGCGCTATCACCCCAACGGCAACTCTCTCTGCTCGTCGTCATCCGGCGCCTCATCCGTTCTGGAAGTCAGTTCATCGTATCCACGCACTCGCCGATACTGCTGGCGTATCCGGATTCGCGGATTTTCTCCCTCGACCGCACGGGCATGGCCGAGGTCAAATATGAAGACACTGAGCATTACGCCGTCACGAAAGCTTTTCTGATGAACCCGCAGCGCATGCTCGACCGAATCTTCGCCGACGACGACGCTGCCGGCGCAGACTAGCCGGCATCGTGCTGCCCGGTAGCATCGGCTCGCTGCCCGGAGCGCGGCGCCAAGCGTTCGCGATGCAGTCGTGAGCGCGGCCGTGCTCCTCGGGAGCTTCGTACAACTGCAGCTTACCGCGCGAACGCCTTTTGGTTGCCGGTGAGCCAGCTCTGATTTGCACCGGGCGAGCTGATGGCGGTCGCCGTAGCGTCGTGAAACGGAGTGGAGCAGGCGGAGGAACCTGGTACGACTTCACGCACGGCAACACGATCACGACGTTCTAGCTCCGCACCGGGCACTCCTGAAACGCCGCCGTTCGAGCGGGTATGGGCGATCGTGCGCCGCATTCCGCGCGGCAAGGTTGCGACATACGGACAGATCTCGGCGCTGATTGGGCGCCGCCTCACGCCGATGGGGGTGGGCTGGGCGATTCGTGCCGCGGGTGAAAAGGCGATTCCCTGGCAGCGCGTCGTCAACGGGCGCGGCGGGATCTCGACGGACAAGCAGCATCCGGGGCTGCAGCGCGCTCTGCTCGAAGCCGAAGGAGTTCGGTTCGATCGTGACGGTTTCATCGATCTCGCGCGCCATGGCTGGCGTGGGCCAACGCCGCGATAGGAGGGCTCTTCTGAAGTCAGCAGGTCACAGCCTCCGTTTGAACTCGGTGTCAGACTCTTGGGAAGTGGCCAATGGTGCCTGCTGAGGCGCGAACCTGGCGGGTTTTCGCGCGCTGGACACACGCTGTCGGTCGTGGTTGAGACAGCGCTGTGCAGCGCGTGAGCAGCGACAGCATCGATGGCAGCAGGCGCGCCGAGCTTGCGAGTGTGCTCGGCGTTCTGACTCCGGTGCTAGACATCGTGAGAGATCCCATTGAGAGCGCAGAGCCTCCGGATTGGTGTCAGAAACGCGGCTGGGTCGAGTTTCTGTTGGGATTGAGCGAGCGAGAGCTGGAGTCTTGCGAGCGCCGGGGCACAGCGAGCGGCCTGGCCGAGTTGACGAATGCGCCGGCCGAGCTGTGGGAGCTGGGCTCGGCGGTGCAGTGTGTCACGCGCTTGCCGCGGCTTGCGGCGCCGAAGGCGAGCTTGCCACGGTCCGCCTTGCGCGGCATTCGCGCGCGCAAGCGAGAGCAGCTCGATGCTTTGCTCGGAACGCTGGCGCCGTTCGTGGAAAGTGCACAGCGCATCGTCGACGTGGGCGCCGGTAGCGGGCACCTCTCACGCTTGACGGCCGAGCTCTTCGAGCGCGAAACCTGGGCGCTCGACCGAGATGCAGAGCGCCTGCGCCGCGGCAGCGAACGCAGCGAGGCGCGCGCGCGGAGCGTGGGCAAGTTGAGCGTGCGCTTCGTGCAGATCGACGTGGGGCAGCAGGAGCTTGCGCTCGGGGCGAACGATTTGGCGGTAGGTTTGCATGCTTGCGGTGAGCTCGGGGATCGACTGGTGCTGGCGGCGTCGAGTGTGGGCTGCGATCTAGTTCTGATCTCATGCTGTTTGCAGAAGACCAGCGCCGAGCAGCGCTTACCACTCTCGCGCGCGGCCGGTGGATTGGCGCTCCAGCGCAGCCTGCTCGGGTTGACGAATCTGACCTCCCGCGCCCAGGGCGTCGAGGCGACGCTCGCCGCCAACCTGGTGGCGCGTGAAGCCAGGCTCGCGTTACGCTATTTGCTGCGTGGGAGAGGGCTCGAGGTACACGCGGGTGCAGAGATGCGCGGCATCAACCGGCGCCGCGCGCAAGCCGGCTTCGACGAGCTGGCGCACCACGCACTCGCGCGGCTCGAGCTGCCTGCTCCGACTGTTGCAGAGCTCCGAGCTCATGCAGCGCAGGCGCGGCGTGACCACGCGATCATGCGGCGGCTCGCCTTGCCTCGGAACATGCTGGCTCGTCTGGTCGAGCTCGCGGTCGTGCTGGACCGAGCGGCGCTGCTCGAAGAACAGGGCCGCTACGTGCGACTCGCGCAGTTCGTCGACCAACGGGTCACGCCGCGCAATACCGTTCTGTTCGCCAGTAAGCAGTTCGAGCGGCTGCCCATTCTGGCGGCCGATACGAATTCCTGACTGCGCCGAGCACATCCAATCTGGCGTCTGCAGCGGCAAGCTCTAGGCTAGGGCAGAAGAATGCCCCACGCACCCCGAAGTATCTCCGACGTCCTGGGCCGCTCCTGCGAGCTTCGCATCGAGCGCGTGTTCAGCGCCGGTGCATACATGAGCGTGGACGACGGCGGCAACAGCGTACTGCTGCCAGGGAGCGAACTCCCCGCTCGAGCGAAGTCCGGGGACATGCTCCGCGTTTTCGTGTACCTCGACTCGGAGGATCGCCCGCTCGCGACCACACGCGTGCCGAATGTCGAGCTCGACGAGGTCGCCTTTTTGGAGGTCACGGCGCTCACCCAGTTCGGCGCCTTCGTGGACTGGGGTTTGCCAAAAGAGCTACTGGTGCCCTTCGCGAAACAGACGAGAGAGCTGTCGGTCGGCAAGCGCGAGCCAATCGGTCTCTATCTGGATTCGAGTGGACGGCTCGCGGGCACGATGCGCATCGCGGAAATGCTGAGCACGGACGGTACGGATTTCGAGCTCGACGAGTGGGTGGAAGGAGAAGCCTGGCGCAACGACCCGGAGATCGGCTTGTTCGTGATCGTGGAGCGAGGCTTCGTCGCACTGTTACCGAATAGCGAGCCGCACCAGCTCACCCGTGGAGAGGCGGCGAGCTTTCGCGTAAGTTGCCGCTTCGACGACGGCAAGTTCGAACTATCTCTCCGCGCGCACGCTCATGAGCAGTTGGAAGTGGACGCCGAGAAAGTGCTGAACTGCCTCGTCGCACGCCCCTCACTACGCGTCGGCGATCGCTCGAGACCGGAAGAGATCCGCAAGGTGTTCGGCCTCAGCAAGAAGGCTTTCAAACGTGCAGTGGGCACGCTCCTCAAGAGGGAAGCGATCGAGCTGGACGACAACGGCTGGCTGAACCTCCCGAGCTCGCGATGATGGGAGCCTTCGACGCTCGCGCCCTGATGTTGGCGGCCGGAGCAGCCTTTCCAAGCGAGGCGTTCGTCTCATGACCAAGCCGAAATTCGATCAGGACTTCTGGGAGCAGCTGTGGTCGAAGACGCTGCGCGAGCACGCCGACAAACTCGCGCACCGTCCACCGAACGGGCATCTGACGGCCGAGGCTGCCAAGCTTCCGCCGGGACGCGCCCTCGACGCCGGCTGTGGACACGGAGCAGACACGCTCTGGCTCGCCGCGCATGGCTGGCAAGTCACGGCGGTCGACTTCTCTGCAGCTGCACTGGTTCATGGGCGGTCGCTGGCCGAGGCGGCTGGGGCGGACGTCGCGGAGCGCATCGACTGGATCGAGAGTGATCTCGCGACCTGGACTGCGGAGCCGGGGCGCTACGATCTCGTGGTTTGCTTGTACGTCCACGTGGCCGGCTCCGTGGAAGACAGGGTGGGGCGGATGGCGAACGGCGTCGCGCCGGGAGGAACCTTGTTCCTGGTTGGACACCGCCCGATCGATCCCAGCACCGGAGCCGCTACGGCCGCGGCAAGTCAGGTGCAAGTCTCCGTCGAGCGTGCGGTCGCGGCGCTCGATTCCAAGGTATGGGAGCTGGTCGTCGCAGAGGAGCGTCAGCGCGCCGTCGCCGGCACTGGGGTCGATGCAGTGATCCGCGCGCGACGCCGGACCTGATTCGCCCGTCTACGAAGCGCCTGCCTTTGGGGGCTGGTAGAGCTGGATCAGGTTCCCGCACGTGTCTGAGAACACGGTGATGCGAACCGGACCGGCTGCCGTCGGTGGCAGCGTGAATTCAACACCCTTTTCCTTCAGCCGTTCATACTCCGCGTCCACGTCATCGACCTCGAACGCAGTCGCAGGAATTCCTTGCGCAAACAGCGCCTCTTGGAAGGTCTTGCCGGCGGGATTCGCGTTCGGCTCGAGCACGAGTTCCAGGTCCTCACGGCCCTGGCCCGACACGACGGTGATCCAGCGGAATTCGCCGACAGGTATGTCCTGCTTCGGGACGAACCCAAGAACGTCCGTGTAGAACCGGAGAGCCTTCTTCTGGTCGTCCACCATGATATTGTTGAGCTTGATTCTCATCTGCGCTCCGTTCTGAGGGGTAATAGGCGAGCTGCGTGCCGTGGGCCGAACCATGCATCGACCCCTCCTCGTATGCTTCTCGAAAATTGCGCTGGCCTACCCACCCCCTTCTCGACCTTGGCCGCCGACAGCCGCTCCGGCCGCAAACGCTGCAGCCATCAGCTCGAAGCAACCCGGCTGCACCACGCGTCTGAAGCTCTGTCGCGGGGCGGAGATTGCGTGCTTCAGGCGACGACGGTACGCCGATGGACGTTCTCCGACCATCCGCGCGAAGCGCTCACTGAAGCTGCCGAGGCTCTGGAACCCGACCTCGAAACAGACCTCGGTCACGGAATGATTTCCGAGAGCCAAGAGCGCTTTCGCACGCTCGATCCGGGCACGGATCCTGCGCTGGTGAGGCGTCTCGCCGTGAAGTGCGGAGAACCGCCGGATGAACTCGCCGATGGACAGCCCCGCTTCGTCAGCGACCTTCGAGAGGGCAAGCGGTTCGTCCAACGTGTCGCAAAGCCGGTCTCGCGCCCGGTGCAGACGAACGAACATTGCTCGGTTGATCATGGCTCGGTCTACCTTGGTTCTTAAGCTGCGCGAAGGAGCCAGGCCGCGATGGAACGCACAGGATACGACGCGACATCATCGAACAGCGCGCTCGTCACTCCGTCCTGGCGACGAACGTTAGCTGACGGCGCGTGGCCTTGTCATGAGGGATTCGGCGTCCTATCGTCACGAAGTGCCGCTCAGCACAATCGCAGAGGGTGTGTGGGTCGACGCGGA
>DATHEN010001413.1:0-4703 GCA_035318565.1 Polyangiaceae bacterium | reverse complement strand
TGCGCGGCAGACCTTTGCAAATCTGCCGGCGCCGATCCTGAATGGCGCGCTGAGCGGCGAGCTACAGCCGTATGTCATCGGCAAGCTCGCCCAGGCCTATGCGAGAAATCACGACGTCGTCGAAAAGCTCCTGCGCCTCCCGAACATCGAAGGCGAAGCGCTCGAATTCATGGCAGCTCAAGCGGACGAGCACTCCGGCGAGCTGATCGCCACCAACGAGCAGCTCATGCTGCGCTTCCCGATCACGATCGAGAAGCTCTACATGAACAAGCGGGTGCGCATGTCGACCGCAGACCGCTTACTCGAGCTCGCCGTGCGCAACGGCATCGAGCTTCGGATCCCGGCCTTCAAGGAGGCCGCTGCCGCCATCCGCAATGAGCTCGTCTCCGAACCCACCCCCGAGCCCACGTTCGACGACATCCTGTTCCGGGAGACGGACAAAATCGCTCAGCGCTTGCCCCTCGAGCATGACCAGGACGACACGCACCAAGTCGACGACGAAGGCGAGGAGCACGTCAAAGAGAAGTTTCTGCCGTTACACGCGCAGATCGCGCAGATGTCCGTCTCTCAGAAGATTCGCGCGGCCACCCTGGGTAACTCGGCCATGCGCTTGCTGCTCGTCCGCGATCCCAATCGCCTGGTAGCGTCCGCCGTGGTGCGCAGCCCGCTCATGAAGGAAAACGAAGCCGAGCGCATCACGGCCAGCCGCAACGTCAGCGAAGACGTGCTGCGCATCATCGCCCTGAACAAGGACTTCACGCGCCACTACCAGTGCAAGCTCAACCTGGTGACGAACCCGCGCACCCCGTTTTCCTTTGCGGTGCGGCTCGTGCCGCACCTCAGGGAAAGCGATCTGCGCTCGCTCGCGAAGAGCAAGAACGTCAGCGGGGCGATCGCGCAGACCATTCGCAACCAGATACAGCGCAAGCAGCCGGGCAAATCGAAGTAGCGATTTGCGTTACGCCGTGCGGCTCACAGACAGAGCCAGTGGACCCAATCGCAGATGCAGCCGTAGTTTACGCTGCCGTTGGTGTAGTTACACGCGACGTAGATGGGCAACCCCACGCACGGTCCGATGGGGTTCGCCGGTGCTCCAGGCGGGCACTCCTTGGGGTTCGTGGCGACCGGCGTGAAGCCAGGACGATAATCGCCGCCGCCCGTGCCGCCTGCACCTCCAGCGCCATCCGGCGGAACGGGTCCGCAAGCAATGGAGCCAAAAACGCCCGTCAGCGCCAGAAGCGCGACGGCGGTAACAACCGTTTTACGTTTCGCCATGTTCTCAACTCTCCGAGCCAAAGCCAGCTACGAACCTCGAACATGTATGCCATCGCGCTCCTTGCACGTCATCGACCGAGGCGCGCCCACGTTCGCAAATGTTCAGGCCAGTGCAGCGGCTTTCAGCGAGTTCGTCGCGGTCCCGTGCGAGAGGCGCGGGCACACTGACTTCGCGGACAACAGCGTCTGTTTTAGAGCGATTCCACTGCGGAATCCCCGACGAATTGGACAAGCGAGGCTTTCGAAAAGCGCATCACGGGCCGCTGCTGCTCGCCGGAATCGCCGCTGCAACGACGTTGCCCGAGAGCACGCCTTTGGCGCCAATCAGCCGATCCGCGATCGACTTCAAGGCGCGCGCCGGGCCCTTGGCGGCGATGACTTCCATGCAGTGATGGTGATCGAGGTGCACGTGGAGTGTCGCGATGATGTACCCGCCGTGCTCGTGCTGGATCTCGGTCAGGCGCTCGGTCAAGTCGCGCACGTGGTGATCGTAGACGAGCGTGATCGTGGCAACGGTATGTTTACCGCGCTGCCAGGCGTCCTGATCGAGCTCCTTGCGCACCAGATCCCGCAGCGCCTCGGAACGATTTTCGTAGCCACGGCGTACGATCAGCTCGTCGAAACGCTCGAGCAGCGTCTTTTCCATGGCGACGCCAAACCGAACCAATGCGGCCATGTCGTTTCCATTACCGCGAGTGCGCGCAGGGCGCGACCCGCTTGGCCGCTCACGGCCGGCCGAAACGGCGCACGCGCGCTTCCATCTTTGCGGCGCGGGTTTCTTCGGCCTGCTTCTGCTTGTGCGGGTCCACCACGAACGGCGCAACCCGTTCGGTTTTCTCGAACTGTTTCCGGTACTGATCGGCCTCGTACTGATTCTTGAAGGGCCCGACCCGCACCCGGTGCCAGAGCCCGCGATCGGGTACGTACGCCGGCTGGCGGAAGGCTTTGTGGCCGCGCTTGCGCAAATCCAGCACGAAGGCGTCGGCGTCCGCGGGATCTTTGAAGCTGGCTATTTGAATCTGAAATCCGCCGTCGCTGCCGCTCGCTGCGAGCTCGGTGCTTTCGCTGACCTGCGCGCGCTCGGCCGCCATGCGCGTCAGATTGTCCTTGGGCTCTCGGGTGACCGGCGTTGCACTCAGCAACGTGCCAGCCGGGAGCGGGACCACCGGCAGCCGATCTGACGCGGCAGGCGGCAACGCTTCGGAAGCGCCCGCGCTCTCCTGCTTCACCAGGTGCCCGCGCTCGTCTTTCACGGCGGCGAGCGCCGTGGTCGGTTTGCCGAGATCGCTCAGCAAAGCTGGAAATGTGACGTCTCGGCCTTCGAGCTTGTCACCGGCAACGCCAGAGGTCTTGGCCTGTGCGACGAGCGCCGAGAGTGGGTCCTGCTCCGAGCGCGCAGGCGGACCTTGCCGCTTGGTGGTGACGACGAAGGCCAGCATGAGCGCGCCTCCGGCGAGCGATGCCAGAACCAACGTGCCGAGTCTCGATCCACGGCGCGGGGCGTCGTCTTCCTGGATTTGCTCGAGATTTCTGATGTTGGTCGAGTCCATGAGCTTTGTTGGCGCCGATGTAGGTGTACCGCGTTGCCGCACCACGGCCCAGTTTTCGGCCAAGGCCGTTCGCTGCACTTCAGCCGAGCAGAGCGGCCAGTTGCACGGCTTTCCAATGCGTTTCCTCGTACTCGCGCAGCGGATCGCTGTCGGCGACGATGCCTCCGCCGGCGAAGTATTCGGCCTCTCCTTCGCGACGGCAGAGCGTGCGGATCGCCATGCCGAGCTCGAGACCGCCGGCATGCGAAAGAAAGCCGTACGCGCCGGTGTAGAGCCCGCGACGATGCGCTTCGAGCTCCGCGATGATCTCCATGGCGCGCAGTTTGGGAGCTCCGGTGACACTGCCGCTCGGCAACAGGGCTTCGAGCAGCGCGCTGCGCGAAACGCCCGGGCGCAAGCGGGCTTCGAGCTTGGCCCAGCGGTGGTGAACGCTTCCATAGGTGCTTACGTGAGGACCTTCCGAGACGCGAACCGAACCCACTTCCGCTACGCGACCGAGATCGTTGCGCTCCACGTCGATGATCATGGTGAGCTCGGCGCGCTCTTTGGCGTCGTGCTCCAGCGCTGCGATCAGGCGCACGTCTTCCGCCGCGTCGCGGCCGCGCGGGCGCGTGCCCTTGATGGGCGCGGTGCTGAGGCGCCGGTCCGGTTCGAGGCGCAAGAATAGCTCCGGCGAAGTGCCGATCACGTCGTAGTCCGGCGTGCACAGCGCAGCCGCGTACGGCGCCGGTGCTCGCGCACACAGCCGCGCGAGCACGTCCAACGCGTGGCCCTGCAGGGCCAACCGCTGAAGACGCGCGAGATTGACCTGATAGAGCTCGCCGGCGCGAATGTACTCGAGCGCCCGCTGCACGCGCGCCACGTGCAGACCGCGCGCTTCGGCAGGGCGGAGCTCGCCGCGCACTTCACTCGAACGCGCCGGACGTTCCAGCAGCGCGGCGAGAGCGGTTGCGCTCGGCGCGTCGTCGCCGACGACCACGACCCGCTCGCCTATTTCGGCCACCGCCGCGTAGCGCCACCAGCGAGGTGCGCATGCGAACGGCTCGGGACGCGTTTCGCGGCGCGCCTTGCGCTCGAGAAATCGCCGGCTTTCGTACGGCAAAACTCCGAGCCAGCGCGGGACGTGCGCGAACGGCTCCGGCGTCGCCGCCAGCGCGAGGTCCGGTTCCGGATCCAGGCCGGAGGCGCAGCCTACGGGATCGCACATCACGTACGACGGGCCCGCTCCGCTCGCCGTGTACAGCAGAGCAACGCCCGGCCGATCGGCGACGCGCCGGGCGACCTCGAGCGGCTCGGGCGCTATCGAAAGCTCGCGCCAAACGCGCATGGCGCGGGTTATGGCGCGCATGCTGCCGAGATTGAAGCGGAAACCCGGTAGCCGCGCTCGACCCCCGGAACTTGGTGCTAAACATCCCCTCATGAAACTTAAACTTATGCTCGGTTGCCTGCTGCTCAGCGCATGCGGCAGCGACCCGATTCCTGATGGGCAGGTGCGCTTCACTCTGGGGCAAGAGGCGGACACCTGGACACGCGAGCCCGCGCCGGCGAGCATCGAAATCGAGAAAGAGCTCACGAACGGCGATCGGACCGTGGTTTCGACGTTACCGCCATCCGCCACCGGCTTCTCGCTCGGCAGCGGGGATCCCGGCCGCTATCACGTGCTGGGCAAAGACGCGAACGGGACGGTGCAAGTTCGCGGGCGAAGTCTGTGGATCGATCCGCTCACGTTTGCAGGTCTGACGCTCCCGCTGTTCGTGGGCCGCGCGGGTGAGTTCGCCCGGCCCCCCGGCGAGTTCGTGACCGAGGTCGGCGAAGGGCCGCTCACCGGCATCCTGTTCGGCGAATTCGTTCTGATGGCAGAGGCAGGCAGCGAGGGTT
>DATHEN010001412.1:0-2989 GCA_035318565.1 Polyangiaceae bacterium | reverse complement strand
GCGGAAACGTCATTGCACGAAGCTTGTCCGGCGCGACGACAGCGTACAAAGTTCGAATACGTCCGTCCGCACCCATGTCCGCCAAGATCACGACGCGCGGTGCTGCGGGCTTGTGCGGCTTGGGATCGTGAGCGACGACGGCCGCGCCGCCATTCACCGTGCGCAATTCGACCGCCAGCTCCGGAGACGCCTTGGTGGCGAGCTTCGCGAAGAACTTGGCGATGCGAGCCGGGCCGTGCAGCGGCGCGCGAGCAGTGAACTGAACACCGCCTCCATCATTGAGTGAACGCGCATCGTCGGACAGCAGCGATGTCGCTCCGGCAATGTCTTGCACCGCTATCAGAGCGAGGAAACGCTGGAGCATGGTGGCGGCTGCCTCGAGGGCCTCGCTACTGAATGCCGGACGGTTCTCGTCGTACGCCTGCATGCGTTGGCGCGCCCGGTGCAGGGTGACTCGCACGTTCGTTTCCGAAAGGTTCAGCGCCTGGGCGGCTTCGGCCGCAGAGTAGTCGAACGTATCGCGCAGGATCACCACGGCCCGCTGTGAGGGCGTCAGCGCTTCGAGCGCGATCAGAAAGGCGAACGAGGCACTTTCCATGAGCGAGTAGCGGGCTTCTGGTGAGGGCGCCGAGCTCGCATACTCGGCCTGGGTATCGTGGATTGACGTCTCGATGGGCGTGGGCAACCACACTCCGTGGTAGGCGCGGCGCTTGCGCCGGCGCAGCTGGTCGCGCGCCAAATTCAGAGCCACGCGCACCAGCCACGGGCGCAGCAGCGCGTTCAGGTCGCGCGGCGGGGACTCCAGGGCGCGTACGAACGTCTCCTGCACGAGATCCTCGGCGTCCCCGGCGCTGCCGGTCATGCGGTAACAGAGCTGCCAGAGATGCGCCCGTTCACGCTCCAGGGCGCCCGCGTCGATCGGTCCACCACGGGCCGTGGCCAAGACTTTCGCGATCATAGACCGGTTTACTCCCCAGCTCTCACGTTCGAGACCCGCGCTTCGTTACAGCGACCACTCAAAAACTTCCGGTGCGACCTGTAATGCCCGGGCCTCGGCCACGTCAGCCCGTTTGAAGCACGCTAGTGCTAAACCTCGAAGGAAAACCCCATGTCCCAAGCCAAGACCCGTGAATGCCCGTGTACGCCTTGCAATTGCCCGAGCTGCGCCTGCGGAACCGAGGCTCGCGGCGGCTGCCCGTGCGGCCCGGATTGCGGGTGCCCCGAACCCTGCCAATGCGCTACTTCGCGCTGCAATCGTGTGAAGTAAGAGCGCCCAGATCGACCGGCAGAGCGCGTCTCGGCGGGGGAGCGCTCTGCCGCGCCACTGTGTTACGAATGGCCTCATGATCGATCACACCGGAATGGACATTAGCGACCCGGTGGCGAGCCGTCGCTTCTACGAAGAGGCGCTCGCGCCACTCGGCTACAAGGTAGTCATGGAAATCCCCACCGAGTTCACGGGGGGCGCAGTGGTGCTCGGCTTCGGAGTACCGCCCAAGCCGGATTTCTGGATCCATCAGGGCACGCCGCAGACGCCACGCGTTCACATCGCCTTCCGTGCGGAAAAGCGCCAGCTCGTGGACGCATTCTACAAGGCTGCGCTCGCGGCGGGCGGCAAGGACAACGGACCGCCCGGCTTACGGCCTCACTACCATGCGGACTACTACGGCGCGTTCGTGCTCGACCCGGATGGGCACAACATCGAAGCCTGCTGCCACGACCCGGCGTAGCCAGGCGCCTTTCAGCGACCGCCGCTGACGTCGAGGATACTGCCGGTGCAGTAGGACGCCTCGCTCGACGCGAGCCAGAGGACGGCGCGCGCGACCTCCTCCGGACTTCCCGCGCGCTGCATCGGCAGCGTGGGACCCATGCGCTCTGCGCGACCGGGGTCCCCGCCGCTCGCGTGTATCTCGGTCGTGATGATACCCGGGCGCACCGCGTTGACCCGAATGCCTTCCGCCGCGACTTCCTTGGCCAAACCGAGGGTGAAGGTATCGATCGCGCCTTTCGACGCGGCGTAGTCCAGGTATTCGCCCGCGGAGCCGTGGCGCGAGGCGGCCGACGAAACGTTCACGATGCTGCCACCCGCACCGCCCCGAGCGGTGGACATGCGTCGCACCGCTTCGGCCGCGCACAGCATGCTGCCGATCACGTTGATGCCAAACATGCGCTGCAGCCGCTCGACGCTCATTTCGTCGAGCCGCGCTTTGCGATCGACGATACCGGCGTTGTTCACGATCACGCTCGGAGCGCCGAAGCTGCGCTCCACAGTCTCGAACAGCCGGGTCACGTCGCTCGCTTTGCTGACGTCGCCCTGCACTGCCGTCGCGCGGCCGCCCGCGGCGTGGATCTCCCGAACCACGGCGTGCGCGGCGTTCTGATCGCGGAGATAGCCAATGACGACAGCGTAGCCGCGAGCAGCTGCCAGCAGCGCCGTGGCAGCGCCGATGCCGCGCCCGCCTCCAGTGATGAGCATCGTGTCGTTCATGGCTCCAACCGAAGCGCCATCGGGCGCGCACGTCAACTCTCGTGGCCGCAGAATCGAGCTACATTGGCCGGAGCTGCATGAACGCGACGGCGCCTGATTCGGCTGAGGAGGCTGCGCGAGCCGTTTGTCGCGAGCTCTCGCTGGCCGGACGCGGAGCACCTGCGCCTGGTGCTCGAAGGTTACGGGACAGAGCCCGACCCCGCTCTTCCAATTCGGCTCATGAGCTATGCCTTGCTTCACCGCTATAGCAACCTGCGTTGGTATCTCGAACGTGTTCCCCTTACGGGCGCACCGGGCGACTTCGAAGCGCTGGCGACCTCCTGGTTCGGCGGCCTGGGGTAATGCATACTCGAGCGCTCATGACAGAAGCACCGAACCTGTTGAACGATGACGGCAGCGCCTCCATCGCAACCGCCCTCTTGATGAGTCACCACGGCCTGCGCCGCGATCTGGCGCGCTTCAGGCGCGCTCTGCAGAACGTGGCGAACGGTGACAGCTCCC
>DATHEN010001411.1:0-5143 GCA_035318565.1 Polyangiaceae bacterium | reverse complement strand
CGTTCGATCGATGGATTCGGAACGCGAATACGAAAACGGCGCGTGTCGCTTTCAGCGTCGATGCATTCCGCGCGTGTGCATGGACGCGCGCACCGAAAAGGAAAGGGCGCGTGTCGCATTGTCTCCTCGTTCGCGCCGTGTTCGGCTGCACGCGTGGGTCGAACCAATCCAGTCAGGGCGCAGGGGGTGGGATGCTCCGTGAAGTAAGGTCGGCGGCGTGGGGTTTTGGATCCGTTCTAGTAGTCGCGCTGAGCGGAGTCGGCTGCGGCGATGCGCAAGCCACGGACCAGAGCGAACACCTCGCCGGCGCGGCGCTCGATGCAGGCATAGATGCACTCGACGTCGATGCACCGCCTCGGCGCGGTACGCTGAGCACTGAAGGCGACACGTTCATCGCCGGTGCAGCGTTCCCCGTCGCCGGCACCGGTTGGACGCCCGGAGCGGACGTGCGGGTGGCGTTCTGTGCGCCGTTGGCCCCGGAGCTCCCCGACCCCTTTGCGCCACGCTGTCGTCCGGAGGTTTCGGTGCAGGCGGGCCCTGACGGTGCGTTCGCTGCGAGCGCTACGGCGTGGACCGTACTACGAACGGGGGACCAGGTCGGGTTGCATGCCGACTGCACCGCGCTCGAGAAGTTTTGTGGGGTCGAAGCCTACGATGCGCGCGACCCCAGCGGGACGCGCGTGGTGTTGCCGTTGAATGTCGTCCCGCGACCCGGTCTGACCGCGCGCTTCGATCTGGATAGCCCGCTGCTTCCGGCGATGGCGGTGCGCGTCGTCGGTAGTGGTTTCACGGCTGACGGATGGGTGGATTTCTGGCAGTGCAATAACGGAGGGCCAAAACCCCTTTGCGTTGCCATAGGCGGTGCGCCCAGCGATTCGGCTGGCACTGTGCGCGGCTTCACTCACTTGCTCGCGAGCTGGCGGATCTTCATCTTGGACTTCGCTACGGTGCCGTGCGCCGCCCCCACCAGCACCTGCGTACTCAAGCTTACCGAACGCGGCGGTGCCACGGTGACGCTGCCCCTGCCGTTCGCAGTCGCTGACCAGTTCGACGTCGTCTCTCACTACGAGGAGCAGTGGCAGCCGCTGCTGCAGCAAGGTCTGGACATTGGCGGGGTACCCGCTGCCGAGCTGCAGAGACAGGGCGCGGCCGGATTCTTGTACGTGTTGATCGCGTCTGGCGCTTCCACGAGCACGCAGCTCCCGGCGGGCGGCTCACTCAGTTACACCACGACCTATTCGCGGCCGATGTATTTGCTCATGACCAATCTGGCCGCCGGTCGTGGCTACACGCTCCAAGAGCTGCAGAAAACGGGCACGCTATTTTGGTCGTGGCTTCTAGCCGGGCAGCCGCCGTTGCCGGCTCTTCAGTGAGTCGTGAACCAGGCCAAAATTTCGCTGGGCGCTGCCGTGATCCAGCGATGATCCGCGGTCGGGTTCTCGACGAACTTCGTGGTGATGCGATTGGTTTGTAGTTTGTTGTAGTAGTCGCGTGCCGTGGCAATGCCCACGATCAGATCGGCGCCGCCGTGGAGAAATAGCGTGGGCGGATGATCTTGCGGCAACACGGCAGGCACGCTGCACAGTGGGCCGAGGCACGTCGCATAGGAGCCGGACTGGATGGCGAGAGCCCGGAAGCGGCCGGGATACGAAACCGCCATGCGGCTCGTCATGTACCCGCCACTCGAAATGCCGGCGGCGTAGAGGCGGGTCATGTCGATGTGCCCGAACCTGCCGCGAGCCATCTCGTCGAGCAGCTTCGGAATGAAGACGGCGTCCGCCGTGCCTTCGTAGGCGCCGCCGATGTTCGTGTTCCAGGCGATTCCGCCGGGCGCTTCCGGTTGAATGACGACGAAGCCCCGCTCGATCAAGGTGGCCACGAGCTCCACTTGAACGTCGCCGCCGAACGGCGTGGTCCCGCGCGCGAGCGGAACGTCCCAGGTCACGGACGGACCGAAGAACGACCCCTGGTACAGGACGACCGCCGGCCAGCCCGAGGCCGGCGCAGCCGTGAGCGGATCATTCCAATACACGCGCCGGCTGTCTGCACCGGTGGCAATCGTGACGATCGGCTTCGAACGACACACGATGTTGGCCTGCGTGACGTCGCAGCGCGCTCCGCTGGCCCCTGAAGAGCCGCCGGCGCCCCCGGTGCCCCCGGGCGGAGGAGCGCCACACGCGGTGATCAACCAGGTCGTGGCCAGTGTCAGGCAGAGCGTCTTGGTCATGCTTCGACTCTCGGAACCCGAAGGTTCATTCAACGGTTCACGCCATGCGCGTTCCGGTGGAAGCGCGCTGAGACGTACGGGTTATACGCGTGCCGAGCGCTGAACTACAATCAATCCAGCTGGACAAGAGCGTATGCGCGAGATCTTGTGCAACACAAAACTGCTCGTGCGCCGAGCTCGATCGTGTCGTTCGAAATGGGTGGTGCAGAGAAGCCGAACGTCATGAAGTTCGCTGAACTCGCGTGTGTTTCCCGCGTGCACCGTCGACTGCGCACCACTAACCGAATCTCGGCTTGTTGCCGCGACCCAGAGTCGTGTTCGGCGACGAAAAATGTTCGCTCGATGAGGCGCTGGAGGCGTACCTCTAGTTCGCGAGCTTCGGTACGCCCCTCGATGAAAAGTAACGACGAGCACCCATCTCATTCATGAGATGGGCGTTTGGGGCCGGGGCCCCAAACTGGGAAGTGGGGCCCCAAACCGATTCATTCGGTTGGGGCGAGGGGCAAAGCCCCTCGATGAAAAGTAACGACGAGCACCCATCTCATTCATGAGATGGGCTCTAGCATTCGCGAATCCACTCCAACGCCTCGTCGGGATCGGTGAAGGCGCGCGCTTCGATGCCCTCGGCTGCGTACAGCTCGATCCAGCGTTTCATGTTCATCTGACCGAGCACCTTCTCCGGCAGTACTACGGCCCAGTACTTCCAGCCGGCGGCTTTCACCATCGGGAACCACTCGGTGCGCGCCCACTGCTCGTCCGCGGGTTTCAGCGGCCCGTTGCCACGATCGTCGGAGAGCCATTTGTTTGCGCCGTGTTTTCGGAAGAGCTCGAGGCCTGTCTCCAGGACTTCACGCAGCTGCGCTCCGTGCACGAACCGGCGCAGCTCGTGATGAACGATTTTCTCCAGCGTGTGATAGCGCAAAATAACTGCGTCGTTTTCGAGCACCACTTCCACGTCCGGCTTTCGCATCCGAGCACCTACTGTCCGAAGGAGCCGGATCAGTGTAGCGCGTGTCCGGCAATCTTGACCGGCAACGTGGCTGCGCGAGCATTCGCGAGGTGCGACGTGCGACTACTTTGTCGGACTTGTAGTTGTAGATGAGGCCCTCGACGTGCCGTTTCGATCCGCCGCGGACAGAGGCGGCGGGTTCTTCGCGCTCGCGACGAGCGCTTCCATGTCGGCCTTGGCGCGCTCGTGAAAGAGGGTGCCCAAGCGCTCAGCAAGCGCCGGTGACCAGCGCTCGACGAACCACAAGGCCTTGTACCAGCGGGGCACCACGATAATCGCCCGATTTTTGGCGACACAATCGAGCGCGGCGCGCGCAAAGTCACCAGGTTCCATGGGGCGGAAGCGCTCCCAGAGTTTGCTCGCGTCTTCCGGGCTCAGACCGGGATAGTTGCTGAGCCCCTTCAAGAGGAGCGGTGTACGGATCACACCCGGGCAGAACACCGACACGTTGACGCCGTGAGCCTTGGCCTCGATACGCAGCGCTTTGGACAACCCGACCACGGCGTGCTTCGTGGCGCTGTAGCCGCCCAGGCCCGGTGTGGAGATCAAGCCCGCCGTCGAAGCGGTGTTGATGATGTGGCCCGAGCCGCGCGCGATCATCAGCGGATAGACGGCCTGAACGCCGTAGGCCACGCCGCGCACGTTCACGTCGAGAACGTCGTCCCAGTCTTTCAATGCGTAGCTCGAGATCTCGCCGCTTCTGCCGATGCCGGCGTTGTTGAACAGATAATCGATGCGGCCGGTGCGCTCCACCGTCTCGCGCGCGAGGCGCGCAAAGGCCTCGGCATCGCGCACGTCGAGCAGCTTCGCAACGGCGCGGCCCTGTTGCGCGCGAATCTCTGCGGCCACCTGTTCTGCGAGCTTCGGGTCGATGTCGGCTACCACGACTTCGACCCCGCGCCGGGCCAGCTCTTCCGAGAGTGCTCGTCCGATTCCGGATGCTCCTCCTGTGACGATCGCAACTTGATCCTGTTTCATGCTCGCTCCTCCGCCCGGTTCCAGGGAGGATAGTACGCGGTTCTGGTCGTCCGTGAAGGCCGGCCCATCGCCGGACTGGACGCTCTTTTGCACTTCCCCCGCCAGCCCGCCTGACGCACGGTCCGCGGATGCTTCGCATAGCGCTGGCCGCCGTGCTCTTCGTGGTCGCTTGCAGCGCCTGCGGTACATCGAGCACGACCAGGAAAGAGGAACCGTCCGACGCCGGCGGCGATTCCGCACCCGTGGGTCAGTGCAACGCGGTGACCGCGCAGCAGCCAGATGAAGGTGCGGCGCACGCCGAAGAATGCTCGACCTTGAGTTTCCTCAGCAATCCGCCGTCATCCGGGACTCACTACGGGGTCTTCCCCGCCTTCGGTGTCTATGCAACGGAGCTGTCGCGCGGCTACTGGGTGCACGCTCTCGAGCACGGCGGGATCGTGTTCAGTTACAACTGCGGCGCCGGCTGCGCGGACGACATAGCAGCAGCCATTCTATTCATCGAAAACCTGGACCCGGAGCCGCTCTGCGTCTCGAGCGGTCAGCTCGGTCCGCGCATCATCCTCACGCCGGACTCGGAGCTCGATACACGCTGGGCCGCAAGCAGCTGGGGCTACACGTTACGTGCCGATTGCTTCGATCCGCAGGCGTTCGGCGCTTTCGCGGCTGAGCACGTGGGCCGCGCGCCGGAGAATATCTGCGGCGGAACCCCCGGACTCGAGACGCGCTGCCGTTAGCGTGGCATCGATCGTCGGGTGGGATACACTCCTCCACGCGCGCACCGAACTCGGTGGTGAGCTCGAACTGACGCGCACGTCGGTTGACTCCGCGATACCCTGCGATCGTGTACCTGCGTCGCGCCGTGCCGCTAATTCTGTTCGGTGGCGTGCTGGCCAGCGCCGCCTGTGAAGGCGAAGGCAACATCAACGGCG
>DATHEN010001410.1:0-2915 GCA_035318565.1 Polyangiaceae bacterium | reverse complement strand
TGTCGTTCCTGAAGCTGCGCGGGAAAAGCCCTGCTGCCACGCTGACGTCCTCCCGCGGCATGTCCGCGAAATCCGGCAAGGACAGGAAGCCAAGGAAATGCTTGTACATGCCCTGCATGGGCTTGAGGAGCGCGCCCTTGAATTCCTGCACGCCACCGTTCGGAAGTTTCACTTTCGCAGCCTTGATATTGGAATTGTGAGCTTCGCGAATGCTCTTCAGCGTGAGCTCGATCTGCAGCAGCGTCTTGCCCTGATTGGCCTGTTCCGAAACGACCTCGAGCAAGTAGTCATCGCCTGTTCGGCGGACGATTTTGTACGTGAGCGTGGACTCCGTGCCGCCGATGCGGGCGCGGTGCCGAGTCCACTGCCCGGCAGCCCACTCGAGCGGCTTGTCCGGACTAGCAGGATACACTGTGCCGCCAGACGCTGGTCCCGCGCTGCCCGCCGGCGCCACGGCGGGTGTGGCGAGCGGCGCTGCGGAGCCACTCGTCGCAGACGTTTCCTTCTTTTCGAAAGCCTTACAAGCGAAGAGCGCTCCGAGAACGACGGCTGCCACGGCGTGCGTTTGCATCGTGAGCAGCGAACCAAGGACGGCAGCCCCGCGTCAAGCATCGCTCGCTCCCGAGACGCGCCACACCTGCGCAAGTGCTCAGATCAAGCCTCGCCAGAGCGCCCGCTGCAGGCCCAGAAGCACGCTTCGAAGCAGGCGCAAGTTGCGCGATGGGCCGTGAACGCCTAAAAGAGCCGTCGCCATGTACCTGAACGTCAAAACGCGCCGCCAGAAAGACCGCAGCAAGGGCGTGTCCCTCAAGTCCAAGCTGAAGGCGAAGAATCGCCGCCGGCGCCAGCAGATCAAAGCCTGAGCAGGGCCTCGCGTCTCGCGCGGGCTGCGTCCGCGCGCGGCTCCGCTGTCAAAACGCGTCTTCGTCCGGACTCGGTCCCAGAACGCGCCGCGCGAGCTCATAGCTGAAACCCGCGCGCGCGAGCGCCGCCAGATCCGCTTTGCGGCGTGCGGCACGTTGCTCGGGATCTCGATGCGGGCCGAGCTTCTTCTTTCGCACGAACTCCACGGCTGCGCGAAACTCGGCGTCCTGCGAGTCGGCTCCGGAGCTCTGCAGCGCTTGCTCCGTGTCTTGCTGTCCGATGCCGCGCTCGCGCAACTTGTGCGTGATACGTCGTTGCGAAGCGCCGCGCGCACGCAGACCGACCACCAAGTTCTCCGCGAAGCGCCGATCGGAGAGCAGGCCCGACGCGACATAGCGCGCCAGCAGCTCGTCGATCATCTGGCTGGCCGCTGTCGCGTCGGTCTCATGCACGCGCGACGCGCGGCGCACGTGGCCTTCGAGAACCCGGCGTAGCTTGGCGACCGAAGCGTCGAAGCGATCGAGGTAACGAAGCGCGACGTGCTCCAGCGTCTCACGCGTGATCGGCTTCGCTCCCGAGCGTTTCAACCGCCGCGTCGTAGCTCGGTCAATACCAGCTTGCTGACAGCCTTGAGCGTGTCGAACACACCCACGCCGGTGCGCGCATTGGCCTCGTAGTCCGGCACCTTCATGGGATTGATGAGCTCGCGCAGCTCCTCGACGGACACGATGTTGGGCAGGTCGCGCTTGTTGTACTGCACCACGTAGGGAATCTTCTCGAGCGAGTAACCCTGCTCTGCCAGGTTGGTGCGCAGATTCTCCACGCTCTCCTGGTTGGCCTCGAGCCGCTCGATCTGCGAATCGGCCACGAAAATCACGCCGTCCACGCCCTTCAGGATGAGCTTGCGACTCGCGTCGTAAAAAACCTGACCGGGCACCGTGTACAGATGGAAGCGTGTCTTGAAGCCGCGGATCTCACCGAGCGAAAGCGGGAGAAAATCGAAGAACAGCGTGCGCTCGGTCTCGGTGGCAAGCGAGATCATCTTGCCCTTGGCTTCCGGATTCGTGCGCTCGTAGATGTACTGGAGATTCGTCGTCTTGCCGCAGAGACCGGGCCCGTAATAGACGATCTTGCAGTTGATCTCCCGGGCCATGTAGTTGATGAAGCTCATCGCCCGGTGCCCTAGTTTCCTTGAGGAAGCTTTTTCATTACGAGTGAGCCAGCCGTGTCTTAAGCGTTCGGGGTTTGGGGTTGCCCGAGCTAGTCGTTGAACAAGTTGTCGATGTCCTCGTCCGTGATCTCGGCGAAGGGGGAATCCGCACCCGGTTCATGAACCTTGCTGAGCAAAGCCTCGAAGATCCGATTCAGCTCGTCGCTCGCTTTTCGGACGCGCAATCGCACCAGTCCGAGGCTCGACTTCGAGTCGAAAATCACGACCAGGATGACGCGATTGCCGACGAGCTGGATGTGAATATTGGCTTTCTCACCCTCGTGGAACTGCGTCGCAAACTCGTTTTCACGCAGCAACTTTGCGATGCCGCCCGTGGCCGCGATGTTGCCGGCAGTGAGCGACGCGAGCGACGTGGTGTCGATGTTCTCGACCTCGCCGCTTGCGGCTATGAGCTGCCCATTTTTGTCGACGATGAAGACGACCTTGGCGTTCGCTTCCCGCACCAAGCGGTCTACGACCGTCTGGATCTGGTTGAACTCCTCTTCGTACATCACCATCTGGGGATTGACCATCCGAAGCCTCCGCGAGCGTTCTCGCTTCCGTGTCCGGGTTCAGACCGGCGAGCCCCAATCCGCCTCCGCGTCCCGCATGCCTGACCGACTGGCACGCGCGCCGGCCAGTTCGGCCGGAGCGGCAATGATTAGACCCTCGTCCATCGGCGAACAAATCGTAACTGAATTCAATCCTTCTATCCGAGCGCTCCCGAGCCAGCAAGCTCGCGATAACGTTCTTCCGCAGGCGCGCACGAAATCCGCCGGGAGCGGGGGGCGAGGCCCCGCATTGCTCGTCCCGCGGAGCTCGAGGTGTGTGAGGGGGCTGT
>DATHEN010001409.1:0-2856 GCA_035318565.1 Polyangiaceae bacterium | reverse complement strand
CCGATCCAGAGACAGAGCCCGGACCGCGCCGCAGCCGGCCACCTGGCTGCGTCGTCGTAGGACTCGGGGCGTCCGCCGGGGGGCTGGAAGCATTCCGTGCGTTCCTCACGCACATGCGTCCCGACAGCGGCATGGCGTTCGTGCTGATCCAGCACCTCGACCCCCAGCACAAGAGCCTCATGCACGAGCTCTTGGCGCCACACACGGCCATGCCCGTGCATCAAGCGGACGACGGCGTGAGCGTCGAGCCCAATCACGTGTACGTCATTCCGCCGAACGCGCTGCTCAGCCTGCGCGACGGCATGCTGCGCGTCACGCGCCCTCGCGACACGCGTGCTCAGCGCAGCAGCATCGACGCTTTCTTTCGTTCCCTGGCCGAGGATCAAGCGGACGGCGCGGTGGCCGTGATCCTGTCGGGCATCGGACACGACGGCGCGCTCGGTCTCAAAGCCGTCAAGGAGCACGGCGGCCTCACCCTCGCGCAAGATCCGCAGTCGGCTCGTAACGACGCCATGCCGCGCCACGCCATCTCCACCGGTTTCGTCGATCACGTGCTGCCCATGGAGGCCATGCCCGCGACGCTCTTGGAGTATGCACGGCATCTCAACGAGCTGCGGGACAGTCGTCCCACGGGCATCGGCGTCGAAGCCAAGGATTGGCTGCCGGAGATCACGACACTTCTGACGGAGCGTACCGGCCATCATTTCGAGCACTACAAGCGCAGCACGCTGGTGCGCCGCATTCAGCGACGCTTGCAGGTGCTACAAGCGGGCAGCGTCGAAGCCTATGTGGCGCACCTGCGCGGCGATCCGCGCGAGGCGCAGGAGCTGGTGCGCGATCTGCTGATCGGCGTCACGAATTTTTTCAGAGACTCGGAGGCGTTCGCGCGGCTGTCGGAGGTGGCGATCAGCAAGTTGTGGGAGAGCAAGCCAGCGGACGAGCCGCTGCGCGCGTGGGTGGCGGGCTGCGCAACCGGTGAGGAAGCGTACTCGCTGGGCATGCTGCTTTCGGAGCAGGAGGAGCTACGCGGCACTAAGCGTCCGGTGCAAATCTTCGCGACCGACATCGACGACCAGGCGCTCGAAACTGCGCGACAAGCCCGCTACCCGGACAGCATCGCCGAGCACGTCTCCGGCGAGCGCCTGTCGCGTTTTTTCGTCCACGAAGCGGGCTCGTATCAGGTCACGCGTGCGCTGCGCGAGATGTGCATCTTCTCTCAGCACAACCTGATCCGGGATCCGCCGTTTTCCAGGTTGGATCTGATTTCCTGCCGCAATTTACTGATCTACCTGGAGTCGGAGCTTCAGCACAAGGTGCTGAATTTGTTCCACTACGCGCTGAACCCCGGCGGGTACCTGTTTCTCGGGCCCTCGGAGAACGTCACCGGTCGCAGCGACCTCTTCCGCGCGCTCGACAAGCGACTGCGTATTTTCCAGAAGAAGCGCACGGTCATGCGCTCGCCTCTCGAACTGCCGTTCGGCGAGATGACCTGGCTCGGCAAACGTCCGAACGACCTTTCTCGCCGCTTCGGCGTTGCGGGCGAGCAACACGTGGAGCGTTCGCTCGAGAAGCTGCTCGTCGAGACCTACGCGCCCCCGTGTATCATCATCAACGAGCAGGGCGACATCGTCTATTTCTCCGGCCGCACCGGCAAGTACCTCGAGCCACCGAGCGGAGCGCTCAACGTCAACGTCGTGAACATGGTGGTGCGCGGACTGCGCGCCGAAGTGCGCGCGGCGGTGCACCGTACGCTGCGCACGAAGGAGCCGACGCTACAGGAGAACATCCGCCTGGAGACGCACGCTGGACCCCAGCATCTGAATTTGATCGTGCGGCCGCTGGAGGAGGAAGACAGCGGCCTGTATGTCGTGCTGTTTCAAGAGCTCACCACACCCGGGCAAGCGGGCGCGGACCAGAGCTCCGTCCACATCGACGAGAACGCGCTGGTACAGCAGCTCGAGAGCGAGCTCAAAGCCAGCAAGGAGCACCTGCAGACCACCATCGAGGAGCTCGAGACCTCGAACGAGGAGTTGAAGAGCTCGAACGAAGAGCTGCTCAGCATGAACGAGGAGCTCCAGAGCCTGAACGAGGAGTTCGAGACGGTAAATACCGAGCTCAAGGCCAAAGTAGAGGAGCTCGACAACGCCAACAACGACTTACAGAATCTGCTGCTGAGCACCCGCATCCCCACGGTGTTTCTGGACCCGGATTTGAAGATCCGCCGCTTCACCCCACCGACCGCCGATGTCTTTCACTTGATCGATAGTGACATTGGCCGGCCGATCACGGACATGGCGCCGAGCTTCGACGCCGTCGACTTGGTGGGTGACGCGCGCGAAGTCCTGCGCACCTTACAGCCTCGAGAGCGCGAGGTGGTCATGCAGGACGGACGCTGCTGCTTCATCATGCGGACGCTTCCGTACCGCACGCTGAACAACGTGATCGCCGGCGTCGTGATCACGTTCTTCGATATTTCGCAGATCAAGGAGGCGGAGCGGCAGCAGGTGTTCCTGGCCGCCATGGTGGAGTCCGCCGAAGAGGCCGTGATCGGCCTGACGCTGGAAGGAGAAATCACCAGCTGGAACAAGTCGGCCGAGGAAGTGTACGGCTACGGCGCGACCGATGCGATCGGGCGTCGCATCGAGGCCATGGTCCCTCCCGAGAAGGTCGCCGAGCTCGAGAGCGTCTTTGCGCGGCTCCGACGCGGCGAAAAGGTACGCCGGCTCGAAACCGTGCGCGTGCGTCGCGATGGACAGCGCATCGACGTCTCGCTCAGTGTTTCGCCTGTCTACGACGCCACCGGCCGTCTGCTCGGCGCCTCCAAGTTCAGCCACGACGTGACCCGCCGCAAGCGCG
>DATHEN010001408.1:0-9520 GCA_035318565.1 Polyangiaceae bacterium | reverse complement strand
CGGGCCACGGCTTCGATCTCGGCCTGGTCTGCGACGGGGTCCGAACGCGACTCGAACAGCGCCAGCACCTTCTCCGGCCGCATGCAGGCGGCGCAGTAGACGTGAAACCAGAATACGCTCTCGCCTTCGCGATAGGCGCTGGGCAGAGCCTCGCCGAAACGCAGCTCACCCTTGGCGATGGCGCGCCCGCAGCCGCGGCATTTGGCGCGACCGCTCGTCGCGGTCTCGAGCGCGTCGGGCATGGACGCAAGTGTTTCCCGGCCAGCGCGAGCAGGTCAAGTTCGAGGCGGGCTACTTTTTCGTGGCCTTGATGGCGTAGGCGCTCTGGCAGGCGCCCGTCACGTAGTTGATCTGCAGCGTGCCCGTACCGTTCAACTCGTCAGTGGCCACGTGACGCATGCGCAGTTGCCAGGTCTGCGTGCCGAGCTGATCCGACGTGGGGCAGCGAGCGACCATGTCGAGCTGACAGCGATCGGGCGAAACGTTGCTCGAGTCGATCTGACATCCCGTCGCCAGGGACTCCTCGTCGAGCAGGCCCGTTTGCGTCGGGACCTGTCCGCAATTTCCGCTCTGCTGCTGGTACTCGATGCGCCAGCTCCCCGTGAGGGATCCGAACTCGCAGTCTTCGAACGATGCTGCGGGTTCCGTCTGTTCCAGGGTGCAAGCGCTGGCGATCAGCGCCGTGAAAAGGGCTGCGACGAGCCGATGCGACATGCGCGCGTTCCTAGCATCTTCTGCGCTAGTACGTCGGCCCGGAATTCCATTCCGGGTCGTCGTACGTCAGGAACAAGATGGGTAGCGAGGCCAGGCTGGGACATGCTGAGGGTTTGCGTCGCCCTCGCCCCGGCAGGGGCGACGCAAACCCGGAATGCAACAGTGGGCCGAGGTACGAGATGGCGCGGCCCTGTGCCCTGCGTCATGGTTTGGGCAGTGCTCCGCTCCCTGCCGCTGGCGCTTTCTCTCGGGTTGGTCGTCTCAGGCGCGGCAGCACCGAGCACGGCGACGGAGCAAACACCCGCCAGCGGCGAGCCGTCGAAGCAGAGCCTCGAGCCGAAGGCGGTCACGGCCCCGGAGCCCGAAGAGAACGCCGTGATGCGCGTGATCCGTCGCATGGAGAGCTCGGTCACGTACTCCAGCTACTCGCACGTCACGCGCGTGAACGAGCGCACGGGAAGCTACGAGTTCGACTGTTCCGGAATGGCGGCCTGGGTGCTGCGGCGCAGCGCGCCTCAGGCGCACTCCGCGGTGCTCCACGGGCTGCGGAACAGCCGTCCCCTGGCACGCAACTATTACTTCCGCATTGCCGCTACGCGGCCTGGAAAGGCGCGCTGGGGCTGGCAGCGGGTCAGTCGCGTGGAAGACACCCGGCCCGGTGATGTCATCGCCTGGCTCAAGCCCGAGATTTTGCGCTCGCCGTATACGGGGCACGTCGCGTTCGTCACCGCGCCTCCTGATCCGCTGCCCGGCACATCGGGCGCGTTCCTGGTGCGCATCGCAGACGCTTCTTCGTACCAACATCAGGACGATTCGCGCGTAGCCACGGGCAACACGGGGTTTGGCTTCGGCACGATCCTGGTGCAGGCGGATCCGGAAACGGGCGCGCCGGTTGCGTACGGCTGGTTCGGACAATGGTCGCGCTGGGTGCTGCCCGCGAAGATGGCCATCGGACGGCCCGTGCGCTGAATCGAAGGCTGTCCCCTACTTGCCGCCCAGAAAGTCGATGGTGCGCGCGAGCTCGTCGCGGCGCGCGACGAGCAGCACGGTGCTGCCGCCCTGTACGATGGACGAGCCGCGCGGGCCCTCCACCGTGCCATCGGTGCGGTACAAGCCCGCGAACACGCAGGACGCGGGGAAACGTGGATCGGTGGCGATTTCACTGACGGAGAGGCCGGCGATGCGCGAATCGGTGGGTATGGCGATCTCTACTGCCACCGATTCACCATTGCCGAGCAGCATGGCGTGCAGCACGGAGTCGTGCTCGATGGCCGTGGCCAATGCGCCGAGCAGCACTTCGGTCTCGGAGAGCAGGCGATCGACTCCGGCGCTGAGGTACACGGCGCGGTAAGCGGTGTCCCGCATGCGCACCATGACTCGGCGCACGCCGTTCGCCTTCGCGAGCAGCGCCACGGCCAGGTTGTCGGCATCTCGGCGCAACATGGCGACCACCACGTCGGCACGGGCGACTTCCGCGTCTTCGAGGATCACTGCGTCCGTGGCGTCGCCCGTGAGAGCGACGAGGCCGCTCCGCTCCGAGGCTCGCTCGGCCACGGCGCGGTCGCGATCGATCACGGTCACTTCATGGCCGGAACCGCTCAGGTACTGGGCGATGGTGAGGCCAGCTCGACCCACGCCCACAATCAACACCCGCATCAGCTGCTCTCCCCGTCGTGAGATCCCAGGCGCACCAGAGCACGGTCGAGCTCGTTGACGCGCGCCAGCGCCGTTTCTTCTGCGATGAGCCCGCGGCGTGCGGCGTCGAGCACCGCGGATTTCTGTGCGTTCACGATAGCCACGTCCGCCAGTGCGTCGCGCGCCAGCTCACCCACTGGCCCGCGCAACGCCGACTCGGCGCGGATGATCTCGCGCTGGAAGGAGGCGCGGCGCTCCGCGTGGTCCTTGCGTGAAATCAGGCCCGAGGCGAGCAGCTCGTCTAGCTCGGCCTGGGCGCGGCGCGCACCGACCAGCACGGCTTTGGCGGCGTCCAGCTCTGGATGCGCGGCGATAGTGGCTACGCCCAAGCCCTTCAGGATGCGCCGGAACGGCAGCGCCTGAGTGAGGAGCGTGACGAAGGTGACGCCGAATACGATGGTGATGAAACGGTCGCGGTGCGGCAGCCCCTGCGGCAGGGCCAGCACCGCGGCCATCGAGAGCGCGCCCTTGATGTTCCCGAACACCATGACGTGCTGCCAGCGAATGGGAACGACCTCGCGACTCAGCGCGCGCAAGACGGCGAAGCAACCGTACACCGCGATGGCGCGGCCCGCGTGCAGCGCGATCAAAGCCAGGGCTATCGAGTCGGCCTCCTCGATCAGCGCGCTCGCACGGATTTGCATGCCGACCAGCAGGAAGATCAACACGTTCAAGCCGAAGCCCGCGGTCTCCCAGAAGCCCTGCAATGCGAGCACTCGCGAGGGCTCGAGCGCGCGGCGTGCGGCGTGCCCGACCGCGACGCCCGCCACCACCACGGCGATCACCGGAGATGCGTGCACGTACTCGGAAACCAGCGAGGCGCTGAACACCAGCACCAGTGACGCGAGGATCGCGGTCAGGTGATCCGGCGTGTGGCGGAGCACGGCTGCCCCGAGCGCACCGAAGGCGGCACCCAAGACCAGGCCGCCGAAGATCGCGATGATCAGCGCGCGAGCGGTCTGAGCGGGATCGAACACGCCGCTCGCGAGCACGCTGGTGGTGAGGCTGACCAAAACCAACGCCGTGCCGTCATTGAAAAGGCTTTCGCCCTCCATGATGGCTTTGAGGCGGTGCGGCACGCGCACGCTGCGAAACGCGAGCAGCACACTGACCGTGTCCGTGATCGCCAGGATCGAACCCAGCAGCAGCGCTGCGGCGAAGGGCAAATCCAGCGCCCATGTGGCGACGGCGGCCGTCCCCAGCAGAGACAAAGCCACACCCGGCACGGACAGCGCGAGAATCGGCCGCGCGGCTTCGCGCAAGCTGTCCGCGTCCGCGAACAAGGCGCCCTCGAACACCAGGATCGGCAGGAACAGCACCAGGATGATGTCGGGGTTCATGCGCGTGGGCGGCGTCAGCAGCACCAGCACCAGACCCACGAGCACGAGGGCGACGTTGTAAGGAACGCCGACCCGCTTGGCGCCGATCGCAACGGCGGAACCAACGGCCAAAACCAGCAGAAAACTCTCGAGCTGGTCTCGCATCCCTCGCGTCGACCATGCCCCAGCGCATGGAAAATGTACAGCCTGCGTACAGCTCAATTCGCGGGCGGCAACAAGCTCGCCATCGAGCGCCACGAGCCTTCGCGAAGCAAGCGGCGCAGGCGCGCGTGGCCTCGCTTCAAGCCGAAGCTGTGGATCCATTGTTCCTGGCGGGAGAGCGGCAAGCGATATCTCCACGCCGGCACGTCGAACTCGCGCGGATGCACGTAGAGCACGAACGGGGCGCCGCGTGCGAGCGCGCGCTGCATGGCATAGCGCTGCACCATGAGCGGGAAGGCACGCAAGTAGACGCCGCCGCCTACCCCGATGCGCCGAGGCCCGAGCGACAGCGTGCTCGGCGGTATCTCCGTGATGCGCGCTCCGCTCGGGGTCTGTATCTCGTACGGATCGGCGGGGACGTTGTCCATGCCGTACAGGTAGTTCTTGGCGGGAAAGATGCTGCTGTCATAGCGAAAGCCCAGCTCGGTAAGTACGTCCAGCGCCCACAAGCTGCGCGTCGTGATCGACCAGGACGGCGCGCGAAAGCCGAGCACCGGCTGTCCGGACTGATCCTGCAGCACTTTGCGCGCGCGCGTCAGGTCGGCGCGCAGTGTTTCGGGGTTCTGCTCGTAGAGCAAAGTGTGGTTCAGCGAGTGACAGCCGACTTCGTGGCCGGCTTCCGCGATGCGCCGCACCACACTCGGATGCTGCTCCGCCACGGTTCCCAGCACGAAGAAGGTTCCGCTGCCGCGAACCTGCGCGAGCTCGTCGAGCAAGCTGGCTACACCCTCTTCGACCCGGCGCGGCAGTCCGCTCGCGTCGAAGTCGCGCAGACTCACGAAGTTCGAGTGAAACCAGTCCTCCACGTCGACCGTGAAGAGGCACGCCGGCGCGCGCGCGCGTGTGGTCTGAATCGCGAAGCCCGGACCAAAATTCGTATCCTGCATGCTTTGTCTCAGAATGCGTCGAAGTCGAGAAATTCGAAGCGCTGCATCGTGAACGTGCGCTCGTCCAGGAAGCCTGGGCGCAAACTCCGCACTATCAAGTTCAGCGGGGCTGGCTTGAGCCGGCTCGGCAGCGGCACGCCATGCAGGCGCAGCACGTCCGAGTAGCCGGCGTAAATCGCCGCTGGCGCGCCGTGAAAGCGGCAGGCCGCGGCCGCCACGGCGTTGCCCCTGGCCCGAGGCGTGCCGTGACGCGTGAAGCCCTTCAAGATCACGCACACGGGAACGCCGCCCTGACGCACGGCAGTCGAGATCAGGACCAGCCGAGCGCTCGCGTGCAGCGCGTAGTGCGTGTGGGGCGCGCGCAGACGCCAGCGCAGCAGCTCCGGCGACCACTGCTGGCTCCACTCGGCGCCCGGATTGAAATCGAGGCTGGCGAGCAAATCCTCGAAAACGCGGCTCTCCAGATATTCGGCGCTGATGGAAGCGCTCTCCACACGCTCTCGAGCGGGCCAGATCGGAGGCAGCACGCGCACGGGCAACGGACCGAGCAAGCGGCATCCGAGCCGCCGCACGTAGCCCGGCGTGGAAGAAGCGTTCGGCACGCTGACGAGCAGGCCGTCGCTGTACTCCGTAAGGGCGGCGTCGATGCACGCCTGATTGACATCGACCATCATGCCGCGGCCGCGCGCCCGCTCCGAGACGGCGAGATTCAGAGGGATCATGGCCGGCAGCTCTTGTCCGCGGCGGTGGTAGCGCTGGCGCGGGCCGCCCACATGAGCCAGTGCGTGCCCGCCTTCGCTGCGCGTGCTGTGAAATGCCGGACCGAGCGGAGATTCCCGATAAAACCAGCGCAGGTAAGCGGCGTCCCTGAATTTCTCGATGGGGAACACCTCGTAGAGCAGCTGGCGCGCCGCTTCGTCGGCGTGATCGGCGTCGTCCGGCGACGCGGCGCGCGGGTCGCCGGCCATGGTCGTCCTCGCACCGATCTCGTGAACGCTCATTAGCGCGCCGTCAGACGGGGCGCTTGGCGGCCATCATCATGGCGTCGCCAAAGTTCAAGTAGAGCGAGCCAGGTACGCCTTCGCGGGTTCGCTCGAGCACTCGCTGGCGCAGACCCCCCGGCAACTCGTTGGCGAGCTTGAACGCGGCGTTCGAAAGACTCACCCGCCGGCCCTGTCGGTGAAACTCACGCGCGGTAGAAAAGCCGGCGCGGGACAGCATCCAATCGAGGCCACGCCTCGAGAAGTAAAAGAGGTGCTGCGGCGGATCGAGGAAGTACCAGCGCTCGCCGAGCAGGCGCGCCCACGGACTCGCGTGATCCCCCGTTTCGATGACCAGGTGCCCGCCGGGCGCGAGCAGCTCGTAGGCGCGCTGCACGCATGCCAGGGGATCGCGCATGTGTTCGATCACGTCGAGCATGACGATCACGTCGAATCCAGGGCGCAGCTTCACGCTCAAAAAGTCGCCCGCCAGCACGGGAGCGCCGGAAATGCGCGCGGCTTCCGCGGCGCAGTCGGGCGCAATCTCGACGCCCTCCGCGGACCAGCCCAGATCGCGCGCGGCCTTCAAGAACAAGCCGTAGGCTGCGCCCACGTCGAGGAGCCGCGGCTGCTTGGGAGCGAAGCGCGCAATCCACTGCAAGCGGTCCTGAAAGTTTCTGACGATGAGCTTCGTGTCGTTCAGATACCCGGGGTAACCCGTGCTCTGCTCGCCCTCGAAGTAGCTCGCTGAATACAGGTCTTCGAGGTCGGTGGGGATCAGCTCACGTGGCACGAACGCATTGCTGCACGATCCGCAAAGATCGATTTCGAAGCCGCGCTTGCGTTGCCACGGTCTGCCCGTTCCACCACACAGTGGGCAGGCGCGGTCGCTGACCAGCGCGCGCGTGCCGACGCTCTTGCCCGAGCTGCCGTTCGCGCGCGGGGTCTCGTGAAGGGGCTCTTTCATGACAAGCTTCCAATCGAATTCGTCGGCGCCGAGCTCGCGCCGGAAGTGGCGCGCTCGAGCTCTTCGCGAAGCAACGCTACCTGCTGCGCAAGCTTCAAGTTTTTGCGGATCAACGTGGAGACCACGACCGTCAGGTGCAGCAGCATGCCGAAGCTGACGAGTGAGGCCAGAGCCACCAGAAACAGCGGCTCGTAAACGATGCCGAGCCAGTGGGCGATCTCCGCCCAGGGCCGGATCCAGATGCCGAGTACGGCCGGCAAGAGCGCGGCGGCCAACCACGGCAGCCAGAGCACGTCCTGAATCTTACGGCGGCGAATCAGCTCCACCACGAAACACGTCGCGACCAGCGACATGACCAGCGCTACCGCCTGATACAGCTGAAAACTCATGCGGCCTCTCCGGCGTAGGAGTCTGTCACGGGCCAGGTGCTCGGGGGAAGCTGCCGGCTGGCAGCGGATCTGCCGGGCGCAGCCAGGCGATCAGCAGCGCCAACGTAACTTTCAACATGTAGTACGGCACCTTCAGCCCGAAAATCGAGGACTCACCCACCTCGCGCTGGCGCATTTGAACGGGTACTTCCGCGACGCGACAGCCACAGCGACTGAGGCGCACCAGCGAGTCGACCTCGGGATAGTCGTACGAATATTCGGCGTAGAGCACGCGCACGGCGCGGCTATTGGCGACCCAGCAGCCCGAAGTCGGGTCGGTGATGCGCATGCGCATGACCGGGCGAAGCAGCACCCCGAACCACCACGATCCGAGCCGGCGCAGCGCCGTCGACTTGAAGCCGGCCTGCTCGATGTAGCGAGAGCCCAGCACGAAATCGGCGCGGTCTTCGTCGATGGGCACGCGCAAGCGATCGAGCGCGAGCGGGTCGTGCTGCCCGTCCCCGTCGAAGCGCGCGACGATGTCGTATTCGTACCGTACAGCGTAGGTGAGCCCGGCCTGCACGGTGGCACCGATGCCGGAGTTGAATGGCATTTTCAGGACGGCCGCGCCGGCCCGTTTGGCGATGGCGGCCGTGTCATCAGTGGAGCCGTCGTCGATGACCAGCACGTCCGGCTGCGGCGTGAGCGCGCGCAGCTCGCGGACCACGGTCTCGATGTTTCCGGCTTCGTTCAGCGCGGGCAGGATGGCCAGCACGCGCTGCCCAGCCCCCGCCCGCGAGGTCTTCGCCAACGCCTCAGGGTTCAACCTGTGCTCCAACTTTGCAATTATAGTAAAGCTGCTCCAAGGTCACGCTCTGGCGCCACGCGGCAGCCTACATAATGAGCCGTGCTTTGGCACGAGCAGTTCGCGCGCGGCTCAGCTCCGCGATGCGGCGCGGCTGCTCTGTGCTCGGGCAATCACGGCCACGGCGCAGAGGGCCAGGGCCAGCAGCGCCAGGCACGTGACGAGGATTCCCCAGCGCAGCGCGGGCGAACGGTACTCGAAGCGAACCTTGTGGGAGCCCGGTCCGAGCTCGACGCCGCGCAGCACGTAGTCGGCGTGGATCCAGGAGGCGGGATTGCCGTCTACGCTGGCTGTCCAGCCGGGATACGCCGCCTCCGACACGACCAGAACGCCGGGGCGCGGCAGATCCACGTCCACCTCGAGCTCGGTGGGCGACGGGCGCCGCACGCTGCGCGCGGGGGTGGCCAGGTGCTCGGCGCGCGCCGGATATTTGTGCTGCAAGGGCTCGGAGACGACCACCTCGATGTGCGGGTCGAACTTCTCGCTCACGATGTATTCGAACGCGGCGTCCTCCGACGGCAAGCTACGCACGCTGTAGTTCACCCACGCCGGGCCCATGCGCTCGGGATTTTGAAAGAGGACGGCTTGCCGATCGAGCGCCGTGGCCACGAAGCCGTGATCCTTCAGGATCTGCGCGTCCTTGGGTTTCACGACGATGTATTCGAGGTCCATTGCGTCGAGAAAGCCGCGCATGCCCGCGAACATGGGCAACTCGATGTAACCGAGGATGTGAATTAGACGCAGCTTCAGACGGATCTTCTGAAAGCGCGCCGGTAAAAAGCTCTCCTCCACACCGAGCACGCTCGGGATGCGATCGGTCACGTTGTAGCCGTGCAAGATGTCGTGCATCGAGAAGGCGCGGCCCTGCGGCGGGGGGCGCGAGCCGAGCAAGCGCTTCACTTCCCCGTGCGGCGCCGGGCGCGCAAACGGCGCGGACGCGACCTGAAACGGATACGCCGCGAACTGCGCGAGCACGAGCACCAGCGCTCCGCCGAGCAGGAGCGGCGCCGCCGGCAGGCGTCTGAGGAGCGCCACGGCCGAAGCCGCCACGAGCACGAGGCCGATCAGCGCCAGCACGGCACTCGTGCGCTCGAACGGCGCCTCGGCAGCGCGCCAGAAGCCCGCGAGCCGCGCCCCGTGCAGCGCCATCAAGCCGAGCGCACTCAGCAGCACGCAGGCCGCCAGCAGGCGTTGCCGCCGCGGCGAAGCAGCGGACGAGCGCAGGAAGCTGTCCACGCCGGCAGCCGCCGACCAGGCCGGCAGGAACAACATGATCAGAATCAACACGAATGGGAAACGAATCAGACGAAACCACGGCAGCAGGAACAAGAGCCCCTTGGCCACGCTCAGGAACAACAGCGCGCTGAGCAGGGTCAAAAACGCCGGCCAGCCGCGGCGCGAGGCCAGGCTGAGCAGCGCGAACAGCGTGATCCCGGGCACGGAGAAGCCGTAGAGCAGCACGATCGCGTTCACGAACGTGCCCTTGCCCGGCGTCAGCATGTT
>DATHEN010001407.1:0-7200 GCA_035318565.1 Polyangiaceae bacterium | reverse complement strand
CATCGCGTGCAGCAGCCTTGGCCAGTACGAGCGAGCACAGGAGGCGTTTCGCTCGGCACTTGCCACTTGCGAGCGCATTGGTCTATCCACGATGCAAACGCTGGCGGGTCTGGGCATCGCGCTGGCGAAGGGTGGTAAAATAGCGGAGGGGCGTGCGCTGCTCGAACGGGCACTGGATGAATCTCGGCAACACCAGGGCCGGCGGATATCGGGATACCTCTTGGTGATGCTCGCCGAGCTGCACATCGAAGCCAACGAATTCGAGTCTGCGGCTGAAAATGCGGGTGAGGCATTGGACTCCGGCTCTCCGCCCCTCGAAGCGTTTGCACTGGCCACCTTGACCCGCGCGCGGGTCGCTCTGGGACGGATCGATGAAGCGCTGGAGTCGGCTCGAGCGGCAGTTGCGCTAGCCGAGTCGGGCGTGAATATCGACGAATACACACCTCTCGTGCACTCGGCTCATGCCGAAGCGCTGAACGCCAGTGGCCAGCATCGAGCGGCTCGAGTCGCGATCCGCATCGCTCGCGATGGGCTCCTCGAAACCGCCCATCGCATGGATGACCCTACGCTACGCGAAAGCTTTCTGAGTCGCGTTCCGGAAAACATCCGCATCCTCGCGATCGCCCGCGCTTGGCTGGGCTGAAACTGCGGCTCCTCGCCGCTTGAAATCGCGCTACCCATCGAGATGACGCTCGTGATCCTGCGCGCCCGACACGTTCGACGACGTTGCCGCCGCGGAGCGGCTCGTGAATACTAACTGACGTGCGGGAAGGCGAGCTCATCGACGGCCGCTTCGAGCTCGAGAAACTCGCCGGGGCGGGCGGGTCCGGGTCGGTGTATCGGGCAGTCGATCGTTCGACGGGAGAGCGCGTCGCGCTCAAGCTGTTGAGTGGGCTGGATTGGCCGCTCCAGCGCTTCGCTCGGGAAGCGAGCATTCTGTCCGAGCTCGAGCATCCCGGCATCGTACGTTACGTTGCGCATGGCGTGGCCGACTGCAACACGCCGTACCTGGCCATCGAATGGCTCGAGGGCCAGACGCTGACACGCGCGCTCTCGGCACGGGAAAAGCTCATGCCCGCGGATGCCGTACCTCTGGTGCTGGCGGCCTCTCGGGCGCTGGCAGTCGCACACGCACGCGGAATCGTGCATCGCGATGTGAAGCCGAGCAACTTGTTCGTGATCGGCACCGGCCTGTCGCGGCTCAAAGTGATCGACTTCGGGCTGGCGCGCAGCGCGCTGCTAGCGGAGGCGCTGACCAGGATCGGAGCCGTCGTCGGCACGCCGGGCTACATGGCGCCCGAGCAGGTGCGTGGGGACGCCGAGGTCGGCCCGGCCGCCGACGTATTCTCACTCGGCTGTGTACTTTTCGAATGTTTAACGGGGCATTCGCCTTTCTCGGGACGCCACGCCACGGCCATCTTCACCAAGATCCTCATCGAACCCGCGCCGCGCCTGCGCGACAGCCAGAGACACGTATCCCAGCGCCTGGACGATCTAGTAGACCGCATGCTGGCGAAGAGCTCGGAGCGAAGGCCGCGCGACGCGCATGTGGTCGCCGAGGAGCTCGCTGCACTGCTCGAGCAAGAACGTCGGAGCCCGCGCGCGAGCTCGGCGCCCCCTTCCCTGACGCGCCGCGAGCAGGGCTTGTTGTGCGTACTGATGAGCCGAATTGCATACGAGCCGGTGCCGAAAACTCGAGCTCCTGGCACGCCAGAGTTCACGGCCAATCAGCGCCTGCGTGCGATCGCGCAACGCTACGGAGGTGAGCTGGAGTTTCTGAGCAACGGCGTGGTGGTCGTCGTGTTCGAGCCCCACGCTTCCACGCCGCTCGCGGCTACCGACCTTGCCGGCCAGGCCGCGCAGTGTGCGCTGGCGCTCCAGCGAGTGATGCCTTCGGCTCCACTGGCTCTGGGCACGGGCACCGGCATCGCCGCCGCGGCTGTTCGCATCGGAGAAGTCATCGATCGCGTGGCGGCGCTGCTTCACTCACAGCTCAGCGAGCGCGAGAGCAAAACCAGCGATACGTCCGAGCTGGTCACAGAGCAGGAAGCCGAGCACGCCAGCCCACGCGTGCGTATCGACCCAGCCATGGCGGGGTTGCTCGAAAATCGCTTCGAGGTGATTGCGCACGAAGCCGGCGAAGCCTTCCTGATCGGGAGCAAACGCGAGCGCGATGCCGGTCGTCTGCTGCTCGGTAAGGCGACGCCGTGTGTCGGCCGCGAACGCGAGCTGTCCGAGCTGGAAAGCCTGCTCGACGAGTGCATCGACGAAAACCTTGCGAGAGTGGCGCTGATCACTGCTCCCGCGGGCGTGGGCAAGTCACGTTTGCGCCATGAATTCACGCGCCGCATTCGGGAGCGTGCCCAGGCGGTGCGCGTCTGGCAGGCCTGGGGCGAAGCCAATCGCGCCGGCTCGCCGCTGGCACTGCTCGCGGGCGCGGCGCGTGGAGCCCTGGCACTCGAAGAGGGTGAACCGCAAGAAATGTCCCGCGCCAAGATCCGCGCACGCATCGAGCGCGTGGTGGACGAAAGCCACGTCACGCGGGTCAGTGAATTTCTGGGTGAGCTCGTGGGGGTACGCTTCCCAGACAGCCCGCAACTAATCGCGGCACGTCGTGAGCCGCGTCTGATGGGCGATCAGATCGCCCGCGCGTGGCACGACTGGCTCGCAGGTGTTTGCGCAGACGCTCCGCTCGTGCTGATTCTCGAGGATTTGCATTGGGGGGATTGGGGATCGTTGAAGCTGGTCGACTCGGTGTTGCGGCAGCTCCACGAGCAGCGGCTCTTCGTGCTGGCGCTCGGGAGGCCGGAGGTGCGTGAGCTATTTCCAGGGATCTGGCAGGAGCGCAACCTCGAACACATGTCGTTGCGCCTGCTTTCGAAACGAGCCAGCGCCGAGCTGGTCTGCGAGATCCTCGGCGAGGAGCCGAGCTCCAGCCGTACCGAGCGCATCGTCAGCCGCGCCGATGGCAATGCTTTCTACCTCGAGGAGCTGATTCGGGCCGAGGCAGAGGGCAAGAGCGACGAGCTCCCGATCACCGTGCTCGCCATGATTCAAACGCGCCTCGCCCGCTTGCCTGCCGATTCACGACGGCTGCTGCGCGCAGCCAGCATCTTCGGTGAGTCGTTCTGGAAGGGCGGAGTCGCTGCGCTGAGCCCCGCGATCATGCCGCGCACGCTCGACGAACGGCTTCAAGAGCTCGCGGCTGCAGAGTGGCTGCTCGCGCATCCCGAATCGCGCATCGCTCACGAACGCGAGTACGGCTTTCGCCACGCGCTGCTGCGGGACGCAGCCTATGCAACCCTCACGGACGAAGACCGCGTGCTCGGACACGGCTTGGCGGGCACCTGGCTCGAACGCAGCGGCGAGCGCGATCCGGTCACTCTGGCGGAGCACTTCAGGCTGGCGGGCGAGCTACCCCGCGCCGTCAGCTGGTACGAGCGCGCGGCGGCGTTGGCCTTGAAGAGCGACCATCAGGGCGCCATCCACCACGCGGAGCGCGCCATCGAGTGCGGGGCCGCAGGCTCCATGCTCGGTAGGTTGCGTTTGATCCAAGCCGAAGCTCACAACTGGCGCGGGGAACACTCGCAGGCCGCACAGCTGGGCGCGCAGGCCCTGCAGCACCTCGCCGCCGATGGCGCCGACGCCGAGCGCTGGGCACACGCTGCCAATCAAACCATTTGGGCCAACGGCAGCCTCAGCAAATGCGCCGAGCTCACGCCGCTTGCCCGACTGCTCTTCGAGCGAGCCCGTGAACACAGGACCGATCTCCACATTCTCGCGGTCGCCATGGCCGCGGGCCACGTGCTGGATGCCGGGGATGCGCAGGCGGCCGAAGAGATGCTGCAATGGGCCCAGGAGCACGTCGTGAAGAGCGAAGATCCGCTCGTGACCGGGGGCGTCAAATTCTCGCTCGCAAACAAGAAAATTCGCTCCAATGCGCCGGAGGCCATTCGCCTCTTCGAAGCCGCCCGCTTGGATTTCCAAGAAGCCGAAGACGCGCAGCAGGTCCATCACTCGGTGTACAACGCTGGCCTTGCTCTGATCATGCTGGGGCAGTACGAACGCGCTGAAAGCGCCTTCCGCTCTGCGCTCGAGATCAGCGACCGCAGGGGTGGCTCCAGCTTTCACACGCTCGCGAATCTCGGCGTCGCGACGACCCGCCTCGGCCGCGCGGTGGAAGGCCGCGCGCTCCTCGAGCAGGCGCTCGAAGAATCGCAGCGCCATGAGAGTCCGCGCATAACCGGGTACCTCTTGGTCATGCTGGCCGAGCTGCAAATCGAAGCCGGCGAATTCGAAACCGCGGCGGACAACGCGGAGCGCGCCGTGGACGCCGGCGGCCCGCCTCTCCAAGCGTTCGCGCTATCCACGCTGACTCGGGCCAGAATCGCCGGGGGCCGCATCGATGCCGCGCTCGAGTCCGCTCGCAGGGCGGTTGCCCTCGCGGAGTCGGGAGTCAACATCGATGAATACTCCGCCCTGGTGCACTCGGTTCACGCCGAAGCGCTCCACGCCGGCGGCGAGCACGAATCGGCGCGCGCGGCGCTGGCTCTCGCGCGGGACACGCTCCTCTCCGCGGCGGACTGCATCGACGACCCTGCGCTCCGCCAGAGCTTTCTGGGTCGCATCCCGGAGAACGCTCGCATGCTGGCGCTGGCGCGCGCCTGGCTTCCACACGATGCGAATCAGCCGATTCGATAGCCGCTGACGAGCGCTTGCGCGAGCAGGCCCCAGCCGTCGATCGCGACGAACAGCAGCAACTTGAACGGCAGGCTCACCTGCGTGGGATTCATCATCTGCATGCCGAGCGCGAGCAGCACGTTGGACACCACGAGATCGATGATTAAAAACGGCAAGAATATCGCAAAACCGAGCGCGAACGCCTCGATCAGCTGGCTGACCACGAACGCAGGGATCAACACGAACAGATCGTCTGCACCGACCGCGGAGCGCTGTGCGGCGGGGCGCGCCGCGCGCGCTATTTCGAAGAAGCGCTTTTTCTCGCGCGCCGACGTATTTGCTTTCAAGAAGGAGCGCAGCGGCTCGCGGGTCGCTTCGATCGCGCCCGTGACGAGCGCGCTCGTGTCCTTGACCTTTTCGGCCAGCAAGAGCGGCGCCGCGCGATCGGCGATGATCGATCCCACTGGCGCCATGGCCAGCAGCGTGAGCGCGGAAGCCAGCGCCATGATCACGGTATTCGATGGCACGTTCTGCGCGCCGATGGCCCCGCGGACGATCTGCAGCACCGTGCTGATCTTCACGAACGCGGTCAGCGTCATGAACGCGAACGGCAGCAGCGCGACGAGCGCCAGGGCAACGACTAGCGCCAGCGGCCGTGCGAAGAGGTCGTCCAGGGGCGCCGCGCGCGCTGGCTGTGCACCTGCATCGCTGGCGAAGAACCCGCTCGCAACCGCAGCGAGCCAGGCCACGCGGCGAAGCGAGTCACGCGACGTCGTCACGTTCGACTGCGGCGAGGCGATCGCGACCCGTGGCGCGCGCAAGGACGTCACGGAACGATCGCGCGTGTGATTCTAGAGCCGGCAGGCTCAGGCCGTCACTCGGAACCTCCGCGAGCTTGTTCAGCCCCGCCTCGCTCCCGCCCAGCACCAATACGGTTTTACCGATGCGCACCAGGTAAACGGCGCGGCGGCCGTCGAGCGGCAAGCGCCCGACTAGCTGCAGTGGTCCGCCGGCGCGCCCGACACCCAGACGACCGATGCCCCAGATTGCAAACACGGCCAGCGCACAAACGGCAATGACCGAGAGCAACGTCTTGACGATGTACCACCCTACCGGAGACATGCGCTGGCGCGGAGCGTAGTACCTCGGCCGAATCGTGCATATCGGATTCCGGGGTCGAGCTTCTCGCCGAAAATTGGGCCCGGCCGCGAGCCGGGATTTCGGATTTCTACTTTCCCTACACGGGTGAGCCCCGGGATTTCCTCGAGTGGCTGCGCTACTCTGAGCAGCAAAAGGCGGAAACTCGATGAGATGGAATGGTGCATGGGCGGCGTGTTGCCTCGGGTCGGTGCTGGCGTTTCTGCTGCCCGCCTGCGCAAAATCCGATGACAAGCTGGGGTCCGGCGGAACAGGGGGCTCGGGCGGGTCCGGTGGAACCTCCGGAAGCGGAGGCTCCGGCGGGGAGATACAGATTGATCCGCTGTGCGAGCAGCTCTGTGGAAAGGCGAGCACGACGGACTGCTGGACCTGCGAGGAGAGCGAAATGCTCGCTTGCACCCAGGGCCTGCAGGGCGCGTGCGGTGCACAGCACCGCGCCATGGCGGAGTGCTACCTGAGCGACGCCGCGGTGATCACGTGCGAAGACGGAACGGTCACGGTAGGCGGCTGCGAAGCTCAGTACCTCGAGATCGTCCGCTGCGAAGCGCCCGAGGACTCGTGCACGAGCGCACTGAACGGCGAGTGCGACGAGCCGGATCCCTGTGCGCCTGGCACGGACACCTCGGACTGCAGCGCCATGAATTAGTGTGGTGAATCAAAGATTCGCCGCACTAGTCCTTCGGCTCAGCCACGAAATTCAATCATCGCTGCGCTCGAGCCCGGCCACTCGATAGCTCGCTCCGGCGCGGTAGAGGTGCACTCGCGCGTGCAACCACCGATCGGCGGCGGCCAGAACCGCGACCTCCACGATCGGCCGGGGCGAAACCAAACCGGCTATGTCCACGCAAACTCGGTCCGGCGGCGCGCGCACCAGCGAAGGTCGGTCGGCGTGAGCGCTCTCGGATGCGTAGCTGCGCGCGGCGTAGCGCCGGCTTTCGGCAGCGGCGATACGCGCGCGTACGCCCATGTCCGTGAGGCACAACCGCGGTTTGCCGAGCAGCACGTCGAAGCTCGGCCAGCTGAGCGGTGACTTGCGCGTCAGAAACCGCCGCAGGAGCTTGTCGCGCCGGCCCTTCAACGTCTCCACGAGCGCCTCACGCGTCACGGGATCCGCGATCTGCGCTTCGATGACCAAGGCGTCGAGGGTCTCGTCACTCACGTTGGCGATGATGCGTGCCATCCACGCGCTATCCGCCTCCGTACGCCGCACGAAGGCAGGGTTTGGGTAGTGCGGCTTCCAATCGTCGGGATTGAAGCGTTCTGCATCGTAGTAGCCGAGCGCTTTGCCACCCGGCCCGAGGCGTCCATCATCCCAAAAACGACTCTTCATGCCGAACGTGGCGTAGTCCGCGCCGATCTGGG
>DATHEN010001406.1:0-6549 GCA_035318565.1 Polyangiaceae bacterium | reverse complement strand
ATCGCGATCGGCATGCCGAGCTCGGCTGCAGTTTCGAACACGGGGTCGAGCTCCGGTGCGTCGACTGGAATGAGCTTGCCGTTCGGATCCGCGAGTGCGAGACCGAGCACCTTTGCGATTTTGAGTCCACGCGCACCCATGCGCTGGGCCATGCGCAGCGCTTCCGCCATGCGTTTGCCGTAGCCGGGGTGCTCCGCCTCTTCGTAGGCGAGGGTGGTGAAGACCGTGACTCTGCCGTGCGACTCGCGCGCGGCGCGTAGCTGAATCGGCAAGCCGTGACTCGGCGTCCCGCCGGACAGGTTGATGGCGTGATCGAAGCCATAACGCTTCATCAACTGTTCGAGCCGCGGTATGGCCACGGGCGACAGGTGCACGTGCATATCCACGATGACCGGACGGGTGCTGCTCGCGGCTTTGCTGAGCGACTGGGCCGGTGCAGGCCGGGCGTCGGCACGGGCCGGCTCGCGCCGCTGGCAGGCGCAAGCCACGAGCAGGCTGATACAAAACGCGAGCTTTCGGCGCAGCGCCGCGCGCGGCATGCCGGCGAGCGTATCACTGTCGTCGCTCGGCGAGTCACCCCCGAACAAAACTACTCAGGCAGCCGCGGCGAACGGCGGTATAAATCGGAAGCATGCGAGTCGCTCTTCGACGCCACGCCGTTTGGCTCGTCGTCCTGGCGGTAGTGGTGGGGGCGGCTTGTGATCGCAAGGTTCCAGAACCGGAACCACTGCCCCAGCGCCCCGCCGAACAAATCGCAAAGTCGGAGCCCAGCAAGGCCTCTCCCATGGACGAGATCGACGAGGCGGCCAGCGCAGTGCTCGAGGGCGACGGGAGCGCCGGGGAGCTGGATGGCGGGATTGCCAAGGAAGCCGAGCTCAAGAAGAAAGACATCCGCCCGGGTAAGGGCACGGCTGCGCAAACCGGGGACACCGTGCGCGTTCACTACACGGGCCGGCTCCTCAATGGCACGAAGTTCGACAGCTCCTTGGATCGCAACGAGCCCTTCGAGTTCACGCTTGGCCGGGGTCAGGTGATCAAAGGTTGGGACGAAGGCGTGGTCGGTATGAAGAAAGGTGGCAAGCGCCGCCTGACGATTCCTTCCGAAATGGCCTACGGCAAGGTCGGCAGTCCACCGAAGATACCGCCGGACGCCACGCTCGAGTTCGACATCGAGCTTCTGGAAATCAAAGCCAAGTGAGCCCGCTCAGAAGTTGATGACGGTGCGGATCGACTCCCCAGCGTGCATCAAATCGAAGGCTTCGTTGATGCGCTCGAGCGGGAGCGTGTGCGTGATCAAGTCGTCGATGTTGATCTTCTTGTCCATGTAGAGATCGACGATTCTCGGCACGTCCGTGCGGCCGCGAGCACCGCCGAACGCCGAACCCTTCCACACGCGACCCGTGACGAGCTGAAACGGGCGAGTGGAAATTTCAGCGCCAGCGGGGGCGACGCCGATGATCACCGAAACGCCCCAGCCCTTGTGGCAACACTCGAGCGCTTGCCGCATGAGCTTCACGTCACCCACGCACTCGAAGCTGTAGTCGGCGCCGCCACCCGTGAGATTCACCAGATAAGCCACGAGATCGCCGCCGACTTCACGAGGATTGACGAAGTGCGTCATGCCGAAGCGCTCGGCGATGCTGCGGCGACCCGGGTTGATGTCGACCCCCACGATCTTGTTGGCGCCCACCATGCGCGCGCCCTGGATCACGTTCAGGCCGATGCCGCCCAACCCGAACACGATCACGTTCGCGCCCGGCTCGACTTTGGCGGTATTCACCACGGCGCCGATGCCCGTGGTGACGCCACAGCCGATGTAACAGACCTTCTCGAACGGCGCGTCTTCGCGAATTTTGGCGACCGCGATCTCGGGCAGCACCGTGAAGTTCGAAAAGGTCGACGTGCCCATGTAGTGGTAAATCGTGTCTTTCCCGAGAGAGAACCGGCTCGAGCCGTCGGGCATGACGCCTTTACCCTGTGTTGCGCGGATGGCCTGGCACAAATTCGTTTTGGGGTTCAGGCAGTATTCGCACTGCCGGCACTCCGGCGTGTAGAGCGGAATCACATGATCCCCGGCGCGCACCTGAGTGACGCCCGCGCCGACCTCGACCACCACACCCGCGCCTTCGTGTCCGAGCACGCTCGGAAAGATGCCTTCCGAATCCTGCCCCGAGAGCGTGTACGCGTCCGTGTGACAGACGCCCGTAGAATGAATCTGCACCAGCACTTCGCCGGCGCGGGGTCCATCGAGCTCGATCGTTTCGATGCTGAGGGGTTTCCCGGCTTCCAGCGCAACGGCAGCACGTGTTCGCATGGTGCGATCGTTCTAACACGATCTCTTCGGGCCCCAGCGGGCCAGAAGGGGTCTAGAGAGCGGCCAGGCGCTCCAGGCCTTCTACGCGCTGCAGAGCGAAGCGTTCTTCGGGCGTATAGCGTTCCGCGTTCTTGCGCAGCACCGAGACGTACTCGCGCAAAAGTGCGCGATCCATGCCGCGCACCTTGCGCAGCAGGGCGTACATCTCGTCCACGATCGGCAGCGGCAACGGCTGAGCCAGCGCCGTATACAGCTCGATCACGTAGTCGAGCCAGCTCGGCTTTTCCGTAACTGCGGCCAGGCGTACGCCGTAGCGCGCGGCGCGCGTGACCATCTCCGGCGGCAACAACGAGCCGCGGCGCGCTTGCTGCAGGCGCGCAGTGAGATGTCCCGACAGGAGGCGCTCGGCCTCCTGACCCTTGCCGTACGCGAACGACTTATCGACGGTGTTGCTCAAGAGCTCCAGGATGTCGGCGCGCCGGGTCGCGTCGTCTTCCGGTTCCGCGTCGTCGAGCGCGGGCACGGAGTTGCTCGGAGCCGGTTCAGCGAGGTGCGCGCGAAAGTGGGCGTCAGCCGGCGCACCGGACAGGGTTGCTTTCTTGTCGTCGGTAGCGCGCCGGTCCGCGGGTGGCGCTTCGGACGTCGCGGCTCCCGGTTGCTCGATGAGCTCCAGAATCTCGGCCCCGATACGCAGGCGATCGCCCACTGAGAGACGCGCGCTGCCGCGTACGAGCGTGCCGTTCACGATGATGCCGTTGCGGCTACCGAGATCTTCGATGAAGAGACCGGCGTCCGACATCAAGATGCGCGCGTGGCGCCGAGATACCAGCGCGCTTTCGAGCACGACCTCGCAGCTGGTGCTTCGGCCAATCGTGGTCTCGATCTTGGTGAGGACAGCTACGCCCTGGCGGTACTGGAGCGCGTAGCCCATGGCTGCACGCTTGCGAAAGCCGCTTTCCGGTCGGAATGCTTGTTTACGGGCTTTCTCGTCCAAGGCGGAGCCTCACACGTTGAAACCGAACCATAACGATCGTCGCTTCTCCGGTAAAGTGTACGGTGCTTGCGGTTGGCTCTCGCCCTCGAGCGAATCCCTCAGCCGGCCTTCGGGTAGCTCCCGATGACGTGCAGCATGCCGCAATGCGCGCCCAGCCGATCGAGCGCGCGTTTTACGGGAAGGTCGCTACGGTGTCCCTCGAGATCGACGAAGAACACGTACTCCCAGCGTTTTTTGGGAGCGGGTCGGGACTCGATGCGAGTCAGATTGATGCCTTCTTGATCGAAGATCTCCAGCACCTTCCGGAGCGCTCCGCGCTCGTGCGGAGTCGAAAAGAACAGGCTCGTCTTGTCGAAGCCGGTGGGGGACGCGTCGTGTTTGGCCAGCAAGATGAAACGCGTCGCGTTTTCTTCTCGATCTTGAATGCCGTGGCGGATGACCTTGAGGCCGCTCAGCTCGGCGGCCAATTGGCTGGAAACAGCGGCCGCCGACGGATCGCTCGCGACCTCCCGCGCTGCCGCGCTGGTGGAAGGCGCGGCGATGACCTCGGCACCGGGCAGGTTTCGTGCGAGCCAGTGGCGGCACTGCGCGAGGGCCTGCGGATGCGAGTACACGCGTTGAATTCGTGCCAGGTCATCGCTGAGACCGACCAGGCATTGCGCCACGTCGAGGATGAACTCCCCATGAATCTTGAGGTCGTTTTCGAGCAGACTGTCGAGCGTGAACGTCACGCCTCCTTCGGTGGAGTTTTCGAAGGGGACGACCCCGAACTCAGCGTCCTCGCCCACCACCGCTTCGAATACCGCCGGAATCGTACTGCGGTCGAGATAGCCGGCGGCGCTGCCCATCACCGCGCGCGCCGCCATATGTGTGAAGGTTCCAGGCGGGCCGAAATACGCCACACGCACGGGCGTGTCCGCCCGAGCTGCATCGCTCACTTCAGCGTCCCTTGCTCGATCGCGGCTCGGATCACAGCGGCCGCGTGCTGGCGTGCGTAGTCTTTCCAGCCCAATAGCGTGGACGTGACTTCGACCACTGCCGCCCACTGGTCCGGTTCCTGACGCAGCTGCCGCACGATCAACGCCATACGCTCGTAGGGCATGCGATTGCGAATTACGCTCGGCAGACCACCGTGTAGGACACCTGCCGCGTCTCGGTAGGCGGCTTCGAGCTTTCCGCCTTCGGCGTGCACGTCTCGGATCGCGGAATGAGCCCGCGTCACCAGGTGCGCCACACGAAGCACGTAGACGGGACTGACGCCTCCGAGCGACCAGGCTGCCCAGGTTCGAGCGATGGCGGCGTACTCTTCCGCGTCCACTCGGCCGCGCGCGATCAATTCTTCCAGGCGCTGGGACAGGGCGCGGGCCGCCTGCATCCATTCCGGTGCACCCGGCGGCAGCGAGCCGGCAGCGGAACGCCGCGGGCTGTCCGATGCGCGGTCGGGTGCCTCGGCCAAGTCCACTCGTGCCTCGAGCTCGTGCAACTCCCGGGAGGGAGGCGCACAAGCGTTGACGGACTGCGCCGGATCCGCCGGAAAGGAGGGTGTGGGGTAGTCCTCGCGCAGAGGCCAGGTGATCTGCAGCTTGGGCTTGGGCTCCGGGCCTGCCATCACTCCGCTCGCGCCAATTCCAGGACGATACGGGCAGCAAGGACACGCAGTGTCATACAGAACACCATACACCAAAGGCCACTTGCGGTAATCGCGCTCGGCGCGGGGTGCGGCCGCCAGAAGTTCCAGGGACCCCGGGGCGGGCCCGGGCGGGAAACGCTCGCAACTGACCTTTGGCGTACGTTTTCTCGAGAGATTACTTGATGACTTCGGTGAGCTTCTGGAGCTTCATGGCCAGGCCCATGTCGCCCTCGATCTTGAGCTTGCCCGCGAAGAACAGCTGCTGGCCGTTGGCGCGACCCTCGATCATGTCGACGTAGTCTTTGGCAGCCATCTTGATGGTGCACTGCGCGTCGCCTTCGCCCTCGGCGATGCCCGGGTTGTCTTTGAGGTTCATCACCCAGGTGCCGCCGCCGTCGCCGTCGAGCACGAACTTGTACACGGCGCCGATTGACTTCGCCTGATCCTTGTTCTCGGCGATCTTGATTGCGGCCTGGTCCATCTTCTCTTTCGCAGTAGCCATTTCGTTGTCTCCTGTTTTTCTGTCTTGACCAGGATCCCCGGGAGGACCCCTTTTTGCTTCCGACGCGGTCGGAAGCCGAGAATTAACGGCGCGCAGGAGCGTCCAGCGCACGGCTGTTCCGCTCCACCGCCTCCTGGAAGCGCTGCTGGCGCCCCATCCAGATCCAGCGCACGAGGGCGCGAGCGCGCTCGGGATCGCGCGCCCTCACGGCGTCCACCACGTACTCATAACCTTCACTGATGGATCCGGGAGAGACCCAGAGCGTGGCGAGTAAGTGGCTGTACTTGTTGAGTAGACTGCGGGCACTGTTCAACACGAGCCGCGGCGCGATGTTCCGCGCAGCCGCCGCGAGCGCCCAGTTGAAGTCGAAGTCCAGCCAAAGGAGCTGAGATACGTTCTTCTCCGCCTGCAGCGTGCGAACCACCTGCTCGAGGGTGACCACGTCTTCTTCGGAGCGTCGTTCCGCTGCGAGTGAAGCGATCTCTGCGCTGACGATGCGTGCCAGCTCGAGTAAATTCGAGAGCACGTCGATGTTGATCGAGCCGTCCCGGCGCAGAACGAGGTACTCGACCACGTCGAGCCCAGCGTTCTTCTCGTAGTCGAGCACCACGGTACCGGCGCCCGCTTTGCGCGCGATCAGGCGTAGCTGCTCGAGCTGGTTCATCGCCTCGCGCACGGTGAAGCGGTTGACGTTGAGCTCGGCGGCGAGGGTCAGCTCGGGCGGCAGCTTCTGGCCGGGCGCATAGGCGCCCGACAGGATCAGGTGCTTGAGCTGCTCGGCAACCTGGTCGGCGCGGGTCGGTTTCGACATGGCGACTGCCACTACGGCGAGTTTTCTAAAACTCGTTTGTTGGACAATCAACCCAATTGTTGAACAAAGTTTTTGAGGCCGCCAAATGGCCGCGGGGAATAGCCATTTGCGGCTTTGCCCGGCTTAGTCGGGCTCGGGCTCGGGCTTGGAGCCGGGCTTAGAAGCCTCCGTCCGGCATTACTGGCGGTGGGGCTCGGCGCATGTGCTCTCGGGTCGGGGCGGGCGCAGCGGTGGTGGTCGTGGTGGGCGCGACCGTGGCGGGCGCGCTGTTGGCCGGTTTGTCGTCGGTGACGATGAA
>DATHEN010001405.1:0-3205 GCA_035318565.1 Polyangiaceae bacterium | reverse complement strand
CCCGCCTGTTCCTGGGCGCGACGATACGCGTCGAGCGCCAACAACGCATACGCGGACTCCTGCGTGGTGCGCCAAGTCCCGTTGCGCCGCTCGCTCAGCAGGCCACGCGCCAATGCAGCCGCGAGAGCGTGCTGCGGTCGCGCAGCGAGCAGCGCGCGCAGGACCATTGCGGTGCTGCGTGTGGGCGAGTCCAGCAGCACCGCGTACTCGTCACCCAGGTTCTCGCCGACGAACGCACGATTTCCGTCGATGCGCACGCTGTTCTCGAGCTGCTGCACCAGCTCGCCCAGCACTTTGTCGCTCGACTTGCTCTGGGCCAACGCTTGCACGAGCAGCGCCCGTCCGAACACCGGTAACTTGGCGCGCACGTCGACCAGGCGCGCCATGTAACCGGGATCGGGCGCACCCAGATCCGCAAGCACGTGCACGATGAACGCAGCGGTTGGCCAGTACAGAGCGTCGTGCTCGCCGCTTTCCAGCACGCGCCGCAGGTAGTCACGCCCGCGTGAGATCGTCTTGCTCGGCAGCACGGCGCCGCGCCGCTTTGCCTCGTTGAGCGTCCAAACTACGTACGCCGAGACCCAGGGCGAGCTTTCCGTGGAATCCGGCCACATGCCGAATCCACCGTCTCCCTGTTGCCGCGCGGTCAAGTCCGCCAGGCTCTGTTCGATGGTTGCCGGCAGATTGGCTGGCAAGCGAATCTGGAAGTCGCGCGCCAGGTCGCGGAGAGGCAAAAGCGGCATGAGCCGGCTCGCTATCTGCTCGCTGCAACCGTACGGATACTCGACGAGCTGCTCTACTCCCGCCTCGAGTCCCACCAGCGCCGTGGACGCGACGCTCACGTGCAACGCGCCCACGTCTTTGCGAATCCCGCTGAGGGAGCCGAGCTTCTCGGCCGCCGCGCTTTCTGTTCTGCCGTATAGGGCTACCGCCTCCAGGGCGCCCGGCGCGTGGACGCGACGCGAAACTTCGACGGAGTCGCGCGCGGCGGCGCCGCCTCCTTCACTTTGCGCGCGTATGTCGAAGCGAAGACGCGCGTCGCCGGCGCGATCCGCGCGCATCCCGAAGCGCACCTCCACGGCGCCATCGCGCGGCAAGAGCACGCTGCGTGTGGCGGGACCGGGTAGCGCCAGGCCCGACACGTGAGCGGCTACGTCAACGCGCGCGGGGCCGAAGCCCTTGGCGTTCAGCACCACACCTGCGTCGAGCGAGTCTCCAGCGCGAATGAAGCGTGGGAGCGCCGGGCGCGCCATCAGCCGCTTACTAGTGGTGACGTTCGTGGCCGCGTAGCCGTAGGCATCCGCGCTCGTGACGGCCACCGCCATCACACGATAGGTCGTCAAACTTTCGGGCAACTTGAAGCGCGCGCTGGCCCGGCCCTGCGCGTCCGTTTCCAAGCGCGGATTGAAGTAGGCGCTCTGACGAAAATCACGGCGGGGAGCCGCGTCTCCGCCGCCGCCGCCTTCGTCGCCCTTGTTGAGACCGAAGAGGTTCGCGATGTCCGGCAGCCGCACGCGCGCCAGCGCGGAGCGTGTTTCGAGCGTCGCCACTTGCAGCGGGCGCGACGCCGTGAACACGGGCAACGGGTCCGGCGTCTTGTAGCCAATCAGCGAGAGCACACCCTCGTCGACCGCGTACAGCGTGACTTCCGCGCTGCTTGGCGCGCCTTTGCTGTCCTTGACCGTCAGGTCGACGGCGAGCTCCTCGCCGGGAGCGAGATCACGCTTGTTCGTACGCACGTCGACCGTCAGGCGGCGCGCTTCCGGATCGATGACGATCTCGGTGTAGCCTACCCGGTACGTCGGCTCGCCCACTTTCGCATCGGGTGACGCTGACGTGCGCGGCCGGACCAAGTGCACGCCCACGTAAGCGTTGGGGCGCATATCGTCGGTGACGGGCACGGACAGCGTCGGCGTGGAGCCGCTCAACCTGACGCGTTCCGACCGATACACGCCGGCTCGCTCGACCGTGACCAACGCTTCTGCGTCCGGAAATGGTGACTTCACCAGCACGCGCGCCGTTTCCCCCGACCGGTACTGCCGTTTGTTCGTCACGAGCTCGAGGGATCGATCATCGCGATCCGTCCACCACGCGCCACCGGCTCCAATCCCGTACGCGGTCAACGCGGCTTCGCTGGTGTTCCCCCGCGCGTCCTTGGCTACAGCGCGGAGGATGTAATAGCCGCCCTGCTCGAAGGCGATCTCGCAGCTCACGGGCTCGAGCGCGCTGACCACGGCGCATGCGCCGACCCGCGTGTCGACGGCCTTACTGACACTTTCTACCTCGTCGGCGCCGGCCTGTTTGCGTGCCAAAACCCAACGCCGCTGCACGAGCTCGAGCTGAACGCGCTGGCCCTTGAGTTTCTTGCCTTCGGGGGTCAAGACCAGCACCTCGGGCTTCACCTTGCCCGGAGCGCGCACGAAGTAGTCATCCGGTCGTTTGAGCGCGACGTAAAAGTCTGCTGGATGCACCAGCGCCGTAGAGCTTGCCGCGAACGCCTGGCGGTTCACGTCCGTGACCTCTGCGTCGAAGGTCACGTACGCAGGTCCGCGCTGACCCGGTAGCGCAAGCGTCTGTTCGACGGCGTGACTCCCCTGTGCGTCGAGCTTCACCTCGCCTGCGCCGAGCTGCCCGTAGCGCAGCGGCTCCTCCGGAAGATCCGCAAAGTAGGCGGACGCATCCGTGCTGTATCCTTCCGCGCCCGGTGGCGAGAACTGCGCCGGTGAGCGCGATAGGCTCCAGCGTGCGTTCTGACCGGGCATGGGACCACCGAACAGATACTCGCCCCGCAAGGCAAAGCGCCCCTTGGCTCCGCGTACGTATGCAGGCCGATCGCTCTCGGTCGTGACCTTGAACTCTGCGGGGCGATACTCGGCCACTTCGAAGTAACCCGACACCTCGCCGTTCGCCAGGCCCCGTGTGACGACGCTCCAGCTGCCGAGCTCCGCGCTGCGCGGCAACTTCAAGCTCGCAGCGAACGTGCCGAAACGGGTCAGCGTCAGGGACTGCTTGCCGACGAGATCGCCTTCCGGCGAATGCAACTCGAGCGTCAGGCTGCGTGCGCTGGGCAGAGCGTTGCCCGAAGGCTGCTCCACACGCACGATGCCTTTGACTTGCACTGCGTCCCCCGGCCGATACAAGCCGCGCTCCGTGAACAGCAGGCCATAGCTCGACTGTTTGCCGGAAACGTCAACGGGCACGTTCA
>DATHEN010001404.1:0-3629 GCA_035318565.1 Polyangiaceae bacterium | reverse complement strand
TCGTGATGGCATCGTCGGCCTGTTCCGGAGGGACGTACCGGGCCCAACCGACCCTGGAGATATCGGTCTCCTCATCGGTTTCCATCACGCGTATGTACCCCGCGAGCCCCGTTGGCGTTTGACAGGCAGGCCAAGCCGTCGAGCCGTTCAGCGCCGTGTAGATGACTTCCGTTTTCAGACCGGCAGGAGTCGTGGGGTACACCCAGGTCTGACGCAGTTGGATCTTGGTCTTGCCCGTATTGTCGCGAGTCGCCAGACACTCGGCACCGGGACCCTCTTTGCCGCTGACGTAACACTTCTCCTCCGTGGGACAGCACGCGGTCTTGCAGCTCCCCGTGCCGCCCGTGCCGCCCGTGGCGCCCGTGCCGCCGCCATCTGACTGTATGACGCTGATCGGCAAATCTTTGATCTCGTCGTTGCACGCCACCAGGCCCCACGCCGCAAAGCCGGACGCGAAAAGCCCACCGAGGGCGACCCGAGTTGCTGTTCGATACCTCATCACGCAAGAGCCTCCTAAGCACCATCCCGATGTTGCGCCGGTAGCCTATCGTGCAATTTGCACTAGCGCCCGCGCAAAACGCGCAGCCAGACAGCGGCGTACCCTTCGCGCCCGACCGCAAAATACCGCCCGCGACGCGACGCTCGAACACGGGAGGCTCACGGCAGTTGCGCTGCTCGCCTCAGCGTATGTCACACGGAGCGAAGCTCAACTCGCATCACCGGGGGCCAGCTCAATCTCGGTGAGCGCGGTCGATCGCGCTCCCGCGCTCGGCATTTCGGCCCGCTTCATGACGTCTACCAAGCACGCGCCGAGCTCGGCGTTCTTGAACGTTCCCCCCGTATGGCGCGCAGTCGTGACCTTGCCGGCGGGGGAAATCGTCAGCGAGAGCTGGAAGCTGCCGCTCTTGCGCCTGCCCAACGACTTGTAGCAGCTGACGATGCGCCCCCAGTTGTTGCGCGCGGAGCGTTGCACTTCACCGCGCTCGTGCGGCCCCTGCACCGAATTCACGTTCACGATCACTCGCGGCTCCGGGTGGTACTCCCTTTCATGCGGCTCTTCAGCGCGCACCGGGAGAGCACTCGAGCTACACACCAGCGCCAGAACGGCGCCTGCACGGACCAGAACGGCTCGCATTCCTGCCATGCTTGCGCGGCTTCGGCGGCGTGGCAAGATCCGCCGCTCAGGCAAGCCGCGCTTTCGGTTCGAAGGCCACGTCTCCGCGCTCGTTCACGGTGAACACGTAGCTCTCCTTCTGATCACTCTTGCCGGAGTGTGTGGCCACGAGCACCCGCTGCCCGTTGGTGCGCACGTGCACGATGCCGAATTGCTTCTTCTGATAGAGCCGGAAGGAGTTTCCCACCCGCTCGAAGAACGCCACCATCTCGGTCACGTAGACGAGCGGCCTTTCCACGGTACCTCGCGAATAGCGTCCCAGTGCGCCGACCAGTCCCGCGCGCGGGTGGATGTACTCTTTGGCACTCGATTCGTCACCCGAGGAGACCACGCTGACGACCGGGCGCACGGCGTCGAACATGCGCGCGCTGAAGTCCGCTGAACCGTGGTGCGGCACCTTGAAGACGTCCGCTTCGAGTGAGGTGTTGTCGGCACGAGCACGGGCGAGCAGCGCCTCCTGCGATTCTTCGTTCAGATCCGCACCGAACAAGAAGCGCACGTTGCCGTAGGTCATCTTGAGCACGATCGAGTGCCCATTGATGGTGTGCGAGTCCGAGTAACTGCGGCTTCCCGGCGTGCGCAGGTACGGCAGCGCGTCCTTGTTGCCGATGCGTCTCACGATCGGCCCGAGCACGTGAACCGCGAGCTGGTCCGATCCCAGAAAATCGAACTCCGAGTCGTCACCGTAAGCGAGCCGGCGCACGCTCGGTCGCTCACCCGTCGCGGTGCGCAGCTGTGAAAGCGCCTGCTTCCAACCGAGAAACGGCCGGTTCATACGCGCTTCGGGAACGCGGCGCAGATCGTTTTCCAGATCGACGACCCAGCGCCGGCCTTCGTGCTCGAGCGTCTCACCGAACAAGGGTCCGTTGCCGCTCGGACCTTTGACGAGACCATTGTGAAAGACGCGCTGCGCAGTGATCAGCGGTTTGCCCGGCGCGCGCTCGGCGCGGAGCAACTCCGTCAGTCCATTGTAATGATCGGCGTCGCCGTGGGTGACGACGACGGCTGCGATGTCCAGCGGTTGCGACGTGAGCACGTGTGCAAAAGAGGCGCTCAGGTAACGCGTGAGATGGGATTGTTCACCGCCGTCGATCAGGATGATCTCGCCTTCCGGCGTTTCGACCACCGCGGCGTCGCCCTGCCCCACGTCCACCACGCGCGCCTTGAGCACGAATGGCTCGTCGCGCAGCGCTACCTTTCGCGAGATGAGACACGGCAACGTAAACGCGTCGTAACGCCGTTCGGTCTCGTTCCACTCGCGCCGGAACATGTCCACCTTCCAGTGGTCGGCGTCTTGCCCCGTCACTTCGATGCGGTCGCCCCAGAAGAGCGTGGTGACGAGCTGCTTCTTGCCGTCGGCAGACAGCTCTGCCGCGTGGACCTTGACGATGTCGTGGTCGATATAACGCTGCGCCATGCGCACCCCCTCGTGTGTTCCTCAACTTATCAGAGGCGGGCCAAAGCTGTCAGCCGCTGCCGCTCTTGGCAGACCAGAGGTGGCCAACGTGCGCCGAGTTCGCGGTGCCTGAGCCTGATTTCGCGCCTGAAGACCACCCCGCATCGCTGCGCACGAACCTTGCTTGGCGTGCGCGAGCGAAAGGGCTCTTCAATGCAACAAAACTACGGCCTGGCTCTACCCGGTCTCCTGGTCATCCTCGCAGCACCCGCTGCCACACCGGGCGGGTGTGGGCTGCCTCCGATCGTATCGGAGCCGGTGCTCCAAGTGGATAACGGCGAGACAGAAACCAAGGACGTATTTTCCTACGGTCGCACGCCGATCGGCTCGTGGAAGACGCGCACCGTTAACGTTGTCAACGTGAGCGACAAGGAAGCCACGATTAAACGGCCTTTCCCACCCGTCCCTGCGGTTATTGCGATACCGCCGTTTGCGCACACGGGTGGCAGCTGCATCGAGTCGTTCACTGTCCTCGCACCGGGCCAGAGCTGCACGGTCGACTTCAGCTTCGCCCCGTTCGAAGTCAGCCACGAATACGCTATCGCGTCCGTGAGTTTCAGCACGGAAGGGGGCTACGGCATGGCTCGGTTTCGGGTGGCGGGAACGGGAGCCTATGCCGGTGCGTCGTTGACGATCTCCGATGGCCCCTTCTACGACTTTCGCGCGCAGACGGTCGGCACGAGCACGACGAAGGGCTTCCTCGTTTCGAGCACGGGTACAGACTCTGCAGTTTTGGAAACCGTTGACCAGGCGACCCTCGGCATTGCTCCGCCCTTCAAGCTCGTGAGTACCTCGTGCCAGAGCGGAACGCTGATGAGCGCCGTTCGAGAGCTGAGCCTGGCAGACATCGAAAGCATTGCCGGCAGCGAGTTGCCGCCAGCGGTGACCTCGTTCTGTGCAGTAACCATCGCGTTCGAGCCAACGGCGCCCGTGCCTGCGGGGATGCGCCTGCGAGTGAACTACCGGCCCGCGAGCGGCGGAGCGGTGCAGGTCGCCTTT
>DATHEN010001403.1:0-10463 GCA_035318565.1 Polyangiaceae bacterium | reverse complement strand
CATCCCCAGCGAGCTACGCAGCCGGCTCGATCGCGCCGGTGTGCGTATCGATGAGCGCCGCATCACCCGTCTCTCGGCAAGCGCTGATCGTCTCGAACAGATCGAATTCGAGCGCGGAGAACCGCTGCGCGTACAGGTGCTGTTCGCTCGTCCTGCTCAGCGTCAGGTGCCTGCCGTGGAGTTGCTCGAGCTCGCCCTCGATCCGGCGGGCTACGTCCAGGTGGATGAAATGACGCGCGAGACATCCCGGTCCGGCATCTATGCAGGAGGAGATCTGATCACGCCGGTGCAAGGCGCGGTACTGGCCGCGGCTTCCGGCATGCGCGCTGCGGCCGCGCTCAACCACGCGCTCACCGTGGAGTTGGCGACGAGCGGCGCACTGCACGCCTGAGCTCGTCGCGCTTGCTGGTGCTCGATGTGGAAGTTTCACCAGTCCGCATGCGCACGACTGCGCCCAACGAGCGGGGCATTCTGCCGCGTGAGCCGCGTTGCCTCGCAATAAGATGCGCGTTTTTCGCGCTTACACCTGCTCACTACGTGGCACGCGTGATGCTTTGACGTCGTGGCATGCGTCACTCACTTTCCATGCCCAACTTCGCTCCAGTGGAGCGCATGCCCGTCATCTCCGTAGAGCGGAGACACCTCGTGCCCGACCCTGTGCAGACGCGTCTTGGCGTAGGCGAGGCGTCCATCGATCACGCTGCTGGAATGCCGCTGCGCGCTCGGCGCTCCGTGCCGCCCGCAGCGCCCGGCTTCGATGCACACGCGCCAGCAACGTCCGCTCGCATTCTGCACACGCAAGCGCAATTCGAGCAGCCTCACTCGTTCGGTTCTCGCACGTTCGTGTACGACGACGATCCCGTCGAGCTGCCATTGCGATCGCGCACCAAGAGCTACGTGCTGGTCGGCGCGGTCGTACTGGCGCTCCTGGTTGCGCTCGGTAGCGTCTTGTTGGGTGGCCGCAACACGATGTCCTCGGGCGCCGGAAGCGAAGCAGCCGAATCTTCCGCGCCGATTTCAGCCGGGCGCTAGGCTACGAGTTACGGCTCGCTCAGCGACCGCCGGTGTGCTGCCGCATGTGCTGCATGCGCAGAGCGCAGCTCGGCTCGTCAACGCCATGAAATCACGCTAAAATTGGTGAAGCGCGTCAAGCGGGTTGTATATTTGACACGACGGCTTGTCGAATTTGCTGGCGCACAATGTAGGCAAAGCTTACATGTGTGATTCAAGTTTCGAGATATAGAAGAACTCGATCTTCGTCGCCGGTGACCTGCTTTCGCCCGTTCCTCAGCGGTTCGGGTGTTTGCTGAACTGCTGCTCATGAGAAGCAGCGAATCGCGTGCCGCTGGCGGGGCTGATCCCGCTTAGCACTCGATTCGAGAGCGTGGGGTGCAGCGTGTACCGACCATGCCTCGGGCGCGGATGTGCATCGCGTGTGCACGCGCAGGCGAACGTCCATCGAACGCTCTTAACGAATAGCGGAGGAAACAGTCATATGAAGCGAACTTTTACGACGTTACTCACTTTGGCTTTGGGCATCAGCGCGTGCGGTAATGTGCCGCCGATTGGTGGCGCGGGCGGAGCTGGCGGAAGTCCCGCGGATGCTGCGGCGCCTCTAGCCTTTCCGGTAACCGGCGTTGGCATGATCAGCGGCGAGGCGGGTACCATTGCCGTGAACCTGGCGGGGACTTTGATCGTAGATCGCTTCAGCAATCAGAACGGCCAACTCGTGGCGGTTGGAACGCTCCGAGGCTCAATCAGCAATGCTGCCGGGAGCATACTCGGCATCTTCGCGCCTATGCCGGTCGCGCTGCCAATCGTGACCGCACATGGGACGTGCGAGGTTCTTGGGCTTGAACTAGGTCCACTGCGCGTAAATGTATTGGGTCTCGTCGTAGATCTGAGCGCGATTCACCTTGATATCACCGCGGAGCCCGGCACAGCGAATCAAGTTGGCAACTTGCTCTGCGCCATTGCGGACGTGCTCGATCGCGGAGGCACCCTCGACACCATCACCGGCTTGTTGAGCGATCTACTTCGTGCGCTGGATAGCAGTCGCTGATTGCGCCAACAGTTCGATCGTTGGTTTTACATCCATGCGACGGACGTGAGTCGTACTCGACGCGTTTGCACGCGCGCAATTCACGACTCGAGCATTCGAGCGACGTTTCCGACGTTGTCTTGCGCGAAGAGATGCGACACCTGCGAGTGACGAGTAGCCGGCTTCGTTTCGCATTGCCCGAACCCGCATGGACCGGCGCTCCCGCCGTTGACGACCACGCAGTTGGTGTGTAGCAAGAGAAGTCAATCGAAAGCAAAAGACACTCATGTCTAATTGTTTGTTGGCGGTGATTCTCAGGCGTATGCCGGAATCTTGCGGGGCTCGAGCGGCCTCGCATCTCGTGGGGCTGTCCGTTCGGCCATAGCCGCGACCTCGAGCGGCGGCGCCTCAGGAAAGGTCAAGGGATGCGAAATGGTACCCGTTACATGTCCTGAGTTGGATGCACTGACTCGCATCGGGGTGGATCAACAGGGCCGCCACGCCGCTCTGCTGCGAGTGGATCAGAGTAACCCGTTCTTCTTCGATCACGCTCTCGACCACGTTCCGGCCATGCTGATGCTGGAGGGTATGTTGCAGCTCTTGGAAGGTGCGCACGGCGGACCCGGGCGCCTGCACGTGCAGAACCTCGTCCTCGAGCTGCACCGGTTTTGCGAGCTCACGGGTTCGTCCGAGCTCGTGGCTTCGCCTGCTGCGAAGAAAGCAGGTTCCTGGTCACTCGAACTCGAGCAGTGCAACGACCTCGTCGCGAGCGGGTCGATGCATGCAGCCCTTCGCGGTGAGAGCGACGCCGCCTCGAGTGTTGGTCTCGATTTGCGCGAGCGCGCGGAGTTCGCGCCTGCGGCGCTAACGCACCGTCAACGCCCGGAAAACATCATGCTCGGAGACTTTCGCGAAATTCGGCGCGAGCGGTACCGAGCTCACATGCTGACGCCACCGCGGGGGCACTACCTCAGGCGCCGTCCGGGTGCGGAGCGCTCAATGACGGAAATGATCGAGTCCTGCAGACAACTCTGCACGCTCGTGATGCACGCTCGTGGCATTCCGCTCGGACATTCGTTCATCGTGTCGCGAGTCTCGGCCGAGTTTCCGGGACCCATCTCGCGTCAGCGCCCAGTCACGCTCACGGTCACGGCACCTACGGGGAAGTCGCACCAATACGCGGGCGAGATCGACATCACTTCGGGCGGTATCAGTGTCGCGTATAGCCGGTTCGAGGGCAGGATAGTCTCCGAATCCGTTTATGCTCGGCTTCGCCGGCGCACAGCCTCTTCTGTACGAAACCATGGCGGGACGCATGCGGTTCGATAGCCGCTTTCCGCCGGCGCTCTTCGCGGTCGGAGCGGCGATTCTCGTTGGCGTGGCAGCGCGTGAGCTCGCGGGCGGAAGGGATCCCCTGCAGCTCTTGCGGGCGGCAATGATGGCCTGCTACCTGCTGTGGCTCGTGCTGGAGGCGCGCGTCACGTTTCGCGGCGCGGATGAAGCAATACGCCACCAAGATCGAAGCACGCTCTACGTGTACGGGTTGGCGCGGTTCGTCACCGTCGGCGCTGGCGTGCTGCTCGAACCGTTGTTCCATGCGCCGAATGTCGTGCATGCGCTCGGCGCGCTGGTGTTCGTGGCGGGTGTGGCGCTCAGACTCGTGGCTATCCACAGCTTGGGCCGCCTGTACTCGCACCGGGTACGGGCACTGTATGACCACGCGATCGTGAGTAGCGGGCCGTACCGCGTGGTGCGGCACCCTGCATATTCCGGCATGCTGCTGGCGCATGTCGGCTTCGTTGCGTTCTTTCTGAACTTTTTCGCGGCGCTCGTGTTGTGCGTCGTATTCGTGCCGGCGCTGCTCTGGCGGATTGCCGTCGAGGAACGCGTATTGATGCAGATCGACGGTTACCCCGAATATGCGAGCGGGCGCAAACGCCTGGTTCCGGTTCTCTGGTGAGGAACAGTGTGGACACGTTGATTGGCGATCGGGCGGCATGCAACGCACGGCAGGTCGGGTTCAAGTTCGCCCGCCAGAGCGAGATGCGACGGGCGGGTCTGCCCGTGCCCGCATTCTTCTGCGTCAGCGCGCAGTGCTTTGCCGAGGCAACGGCGCCGGTCACCGAAGAAATCGAGCGCCTCGTCTCTCGGATCCGTTTCGATGACTACACGACCGTGCAGCGTCAGAGTGAGGCAATTCGCGCGCTGATCCTCGATCTCGAGCTGCCAAAAGCACTGGTGTGTGCAATTGAGGAGCAGGCGAAGCAGCTTTTCCCCGAGAGCGCGCGCGTGTCCGTGCGCTCGTCGCTGGTGGCCGGCAATGGCGCACTCGCCGAAGATTCGCAGCGCGACGCGTTGGCCGGCCTCGCGGACAGCTTCTTGTACGTTCCGCAGGGGGCCATAGCCTCCAGCGTGAAAAACGTGTGGGCGTCCGCCTTCAACGCGGAGTCCTTGCTCTACCGTCACGCGAGAGGTGCGCCGCTGCTCGGCTATCACATGGCGGTCGGTGTTCAGCAGATGATCGAGGGCCGCCGCTCGTTCGTGCTGTTTACGCGCGACCCGCGCAGTGGAGCGCGGCTGGCGATCATTGCTGCAGGTTACGGCATCGGTGAAGGAGTCGTGCAGGAGAAGGTCGCGGTCGATCACTTCTTCGTGTCAGAGGCGGGCATCGAGCGACAGATAGCGCACAAACCCAGCGCTCTCGAGTGCGGCACCGACGGAGACGGTGTCACTCTCGTCGATGTACCGGAAGCCTGGCGGCAGCGGCCGGCGCTCGAGGATCGCGAGGTCGAGGCGCTCGTGGACCTCGGCAAGCGCATCGAGGACCTGTTCGATTGTCCGCAGGACATCGAAGGCACACTGGACGCGCACGGTCGCATCTACATTTTGCAGGCTCGGCCGATCACGATGCAGCTCGAGCTCCGGCAGTGGTGGAGCAACGCCAACATCACTGAAAGCTTCGGCGGCACGAGCTCGGCGCTCACGTACACGTTCGCGCAGAAATTTTACGCGGTGATCTTCCGAGATCTTTATCGGCGCTTGGGGGTTACGCCCGAGCTGCTGCAAAAGAACGAGAGCCATTTACAGCGCATGATCGGCCGCGTGAACGGCCGCATCTACTACTGCCTTCTGCCGTGGTATCAGCTACACCGGCAACTAGCGCTGTTTCCGCTGTTTTGCGGCTCGTGGCAACGCATGATGGGCATCGAGCCGGAGATGCTGGAGGGCGATCCGCGCATCGCGGGTGTGGAGCGCGTCGGGGTTCGTGCCGCCTTGCGCATGGCGGCCTCCGTGCCTCGCTTCGCAACGCTCGTACTCGGCCATGGGCGCACGATGAACCGGTTCGAGAGCTGGTGGCAGAGCGTTGCCGAGCGCCGCCCGGCGAACTGGGCAACGCTCGAGCCGCTGGCTCGCATCCAGCTCTTCCGGGACATCTGGCGCGAAGTCGCAGAAGAATGGGGGGTCACGCTCATCAACGACGCGCTGCTGGGAGCCAGTGCGCGCCTCGTCGAAAGGGCGTTTGGCGATTGGCTTCCGAAGATCGACCCCGGCGCGCTCCACGCTCTTTCGTGCGGGAACGAAGACAACGCCAGCGTACGCGCGGCGTTGTCACTGCTGGATCTGGTGGCGCTCTCCAAGGCAGAGCCCGAGCTTCTCACGGCTCTTTCGAGCCGTGGTGCCGAGGACACCTGGAGAGCCATCGAGCAGGGAGAGTTCGGCATTGACGTGCGCGAGAGCATGAGGCGGCACATCGAGCGATACGGAGACCGTACGCTCGAAGAGCTGAAGCTCGAGCAGCCGAGCCTGCGTCAGGAGCCGTGGAGATTGTTGCTGATGCTGCAAGGCCTCACGCACGCCGCGAGCAGCGCCGATCTGCGCGCACGCGAAGACGCGCTGCGAGGCCAGGCCGAAGATCAGCTGAAGCGCGCTCTGGGAGGCAAGCCGCACTTGCGTGCAGCGCTGCGCTGGCTGCTGCAGGTTCAGCGCGACTGCACCCGCCATCGGGAAAACTCGCGATATTGTCGCGCCGAGCTGTTCGGTATCACCAAAGACGTGTGCCGCTCCCTCGGTATCGATCTCGTCAAGCGCGGCGTGCTGCGTTCGCTGGATGACGTGTACCATCTGACCCTGGACGAGCTGTTCGGGTACTTCGACGGGACCGGAGTGAGCGCCGAGCTGCAGGGTCTCGCCGACGTGCGTCGCGGCGAGCTCGAGCGGAACAGTGCAGAGTTACCGGTGCTATTTTCAACCCTGGGTTCGGTGCGCGATTCGTTGCCGGCGGGCGCGGCCCGCAGTCATGACGCGCCCGCCGAGCGCCTGTGCGGGATTGGCTCGAGCGGGGGCCGAGTGCGAGGCACCGCACGCGTGGTGCTCGATCCACACGCGCCCATCGCCAGCTGCAGCGACATGATCTTGATTGCGCGCGAAACGGATCCGGGTTGGCTGTTCCTCATGCTCGCCGCGAAAGGCATCGTGGTCGAACGCGGCACTCTGCTGTCGCACACCGCCATAACGGGCCGCAAGTTCGGCATTCCCACGGTAGTGTCCGTGCAGGGCGCCACGAAGACCATCGCAGACGGAGCGTCGATCGAAATCGACGGAACCAGCGGAGAGATCGCGATTCTGGCTCCGGAAGAGGCAGCGCGGTGCTTCGCTTCTTGAGGTTCGTACGTGACGTATTCCCGCTGAGAATCTACGCAACGTACGCGGTACTCTGGACGCTCGGTCTCGAGGGATCCTTGCGGGTGCTGAGCGGCACGGCTCTGCACTCGGATTGGTGCGTGGCCAGCGCAACGCGCGCCTTCAGTGTGCTCGTGACGTTATTGTTCCTGCGCATCGTGGATGAACAGAAGGATCTGGAATATGATCGAGTCCACCACCCCGAGCGCCCGCTCGTGCGCGGCAGCATCACGACACGTGAGCTGCAGCGTGCGATGGCTTGCATCGCTGCGCTGCTATTCGCCCTAAATGCGCAAATTTCGCTCGCGATCATCGGGGTGCTTGCTCTCGACCTGGCCTACGCAGTGTTCCTACTGCATCTCGAGCGCCGCTCGCGCCTCGTGCGAGAAGGGCTGTTCCTGAATCTCGCGCTCACCTATCCGGTGCAGCTCTTGCTGAGCGTTTACATCGTGCTCTCGGTTCGGGAAAGCGTTTCGGCTCTGCGCTGGGCGGACCTGGTTCTCTTGATTGGGTTCGCGTTCGCGTTCCTGCATTTCGAATTCGCCCGCAAAACTGCCTGGATGGCGGACGCGGACCAGCGTTTTTACTCCAGCGTCATCGGCCCGCGAGCGAGTGCATGGCTCACCGCCGCATGCGCCGCGGGCGCGAGTGCTGTCGTGTTCTTGCTGTTCCAGCCCTGGCGAGTGTCGGGCGAAGCGCGGCTGGCGGCGCTCGCACCCCACGCTTCGCTCCTCTTCGTCGTGTGCGGCGGCGCGCTTTTCATGCTTTTCCGCCGGCCCGCATGGCCGAAGCTTTACGCAATGGGATTTCTGCTCTCGTTCTATATTGGCCTCGTGGTCCACGCCGGCGTGCGGGCGTCACCGCGTGAGACACGCCTGGCTCCACCTGCATCCCGCTCATGACACGGCGTATTCTGATTTCCGGCGCGTCCGGCTTCGTTGGTTCCGCCCTGCTGCGGCGCCTTGCGCCTGAGCCGCTGCGCCTGCGGTGTCTGATGCATACGGCGCCTCTCGAAGACCCGAGCTCACTTGGCAACATCGAAGTGGTGCAGGCGGATCTGACTCGCCCTGAATCTTTGCAGGGACTTTGCAGTGGCGTCGATGCATTGGTGCACTTGGCGTCCGCCATCGAGGCAGACGAGGAAACCTGCCGCGTGGTCAACGAGCAGGGCACGCGCGCGCTGGTACAAGAAGCAGAGCGAGCGGGCGTATCGCGCATGCTGTACTTGAGCACCGCGGCTGTGTACGGGGACGGCATTCATCGAGGCATCAAAGTCGACGAGATCGCGCCGCGACCGGCGTCGGCCACGAGCGCCTCGCGTCTAGCCGCCGAAAGCATCGTGCTGAGGGCAGGGGGTGCGGTGCTTCGGCCCATGTTCATCTATGGTACCGGCGACAAATGGTTCATTCCGGCATTTGCGCGGCTGTTGCTTGGCCTGCCGTTTTGGATCAATGGTGGCCACGCGCGCCTGTCGGTGATTGCAGTCGACGAGCTCGCGCGTCTGATCGCTGCATGGTGTCGCTCGTCCGGCGCCGCCCGCGTTGGCGTCTATCACGCGAATTTTCCCGAGCCCGTTAGCGTGCGAGAGATCGGCGCGACGCTGGCGAGCTCGCTTGGCCTACCACTGCCTTCTGAAGAAGTGGATTTCGACGAGTTGATGACGCGGCTGAATGCTCCTCCCGAGCTACGAAGGAAGCTCGCACTGGTCAGTTTCGACCGTTTCTACGCTAGCTCCGCAGTGTGGCAGCACCTCGGGCTGACCCCTGATGCGCCCTTCCAGCAGAGCTTCCTCGAGTACGCGTCGTACTACCGAGCGCACCTCGGTTTACAACACGAGTAGCCGCTCAACGGGTGGCCACTCGGGCGTCGACTAGCCACGCAACGCATTGGCGACCTCGTCCCACGACGCTACGAAGCGCACGGGAATGCCAGCGACGGCGCCGACCGCTGCGGCTCCCATGCGGATCAGCGCGGAGCGTGCGCCGACGAGTACGAGACAGTCGATGCGCGTTCTGAATTTGCGGAAGGCTCGTTGCCACGCAACTCGAGACTCGCTCTTGCGGTTCTGCTCGGCCGCATTGCCGAACCCCCCCCTACGTAGTAGCCACGCGAGTGCGCCGTGAGACGTCGCGAGACGTCGCGAGACGCGCGAGACGCGCGAGACGCGCGACCCAGAGTCCGCGTTCGCTCGGACGGGGAGCACAAACGCAAAAAAGGCCCTGAGATTTCTCTCAGGGCCCTTTTGGCTAGGAGACGCGATCGGTCAGGAACCGGGCTTGGTCTTCATGAAGGTCGTGATCGGTCGTTGCCAGGTCTTGTTGGCGTCGTCCTTACAGCTCGTCATGGTGTCGCTGGTCTTCGAGCACTTCTGCGGAGACCACGGCATACCGGTGCACTGTCCGGTCTGCTTGTACGGGCACGCGAGGCCTCGCGAGGCATAGCCGCTACACATGCGTGCGTTCACGCTGGTATCCCACGCAAACCACATGGTGGCGATGTTCGTGGAACCGGTGCCGATGCAGAAGAAGCCCTTGGGCGGACTCAAGAAGATGTTTCCGTAGAAGGCGCCCTCTTGATACTTGTACTCACTGGGGTGACCGCCACCGAGCGAGTTCTTGGTGGACGCAAGCGTGAGCGGTATGTGCTTGCCTTCGCCGTTGGTCAGCGCCATCAGACAGGCGCTGACGTCCTCCTGACAGTTGCCGTCGCAGTTGCCGCTCTTCCAGCCGGGAGCGAGACCCAGCTCACCCGGGAAGTGGGCGACTGTGCCCCTGTAATCCACGACGTTGACGCTCTCGCCTGCCGGCAGGGCGCAGCGGACCATGTAGCCGGCCGTCAGGCTGTCAGTCTCGCTGCGCAGCAGGCCGGTGAACGGATTCAGGATGCCTCCGGCAATGCCCCAGCAATCGATGCCGGGAACCCCAGCGGCGCCGCAATCCACCGGCAGCGTGGCGTTCGGATCGACGGGCAAGCCGTTGAGGCTGATGAGCCCATTGAGGCTGGTGAGGCCGTTCAGGGCGATCAGGCCGTTGACGCTCGTCATGCCGTTGATGCTGATGAAGCCGTTGAGGCTGATCATGCCGTTCATGGTGATGAGTCCGTTCATGCTCATCAGGCCATTCATGCTGATCATGCCGTTCATGGTGTTCAGGCCGTTGATGCTCATCAGGCCGTTCATACCGGTGAGGCCGTTGATGCTCATCAGGCCGTTACCTACATTGGCCTTGTAGTTCGAGCCCTCTTCTCCCAGGCCGTCGCCGTCCGTTGATACGTTGGCGGTACAGCCGGCACTGGCAAGTCCTACCAAGAGCGCGAACGTTTTGATGCGATGCGTCGGGATCATTCTAGTCTCCTTCGGTAGCCTGGCTGACTCGGGGTGAGTTCCTTGGCTTTGCGTCCCCCGGTCACCCGGGGTTTGCCGCTTCGAGAGTATTGGTGGTTTGGGCTTAAGCACGGATGATGCCAAGTCAGTCCCGCCGTGGCCGTGGGCGGCGCTGTCTTTAAGTGGCCGTAGATCACGTGTGTCCGGTTCATGTCGGCCAACCGGTCTGCAACTCTGTCTCATTGCGGACGCAACACCTGTTGCCCCGGTCGCAACACGGTGTCGTGTGCGCAGAGTGTGCGCTGATGTAGGCATGTCCTTCATTATGACAACGTGCGCTTGCAGTGGGTCACCGGTCCGCATTGCTTCATCGCAACACGCGCAACTCGACGCACACGCAATCGCCGCGCTTCGTTTACT
>DATHEN010001402.1:0-4009 GCA_035318565.1 Polyangiaceae bacterium | reverse complement strand
ATTTCCCTCGTGGTCTCCGGTCCGAAGGTGAGCCTCGTGCTGTTGGGATTCGTGTACGTGCAGGTCGTTCGCAGTGTTTCGCCGGGCCGAACCACCCGACGCGGAAGCACCGGATAGTGGATTTGCACGTCGAAGTTCCAGTCGGGAATATTGGACAGATCGTTGAACCCGAAGTGTTCGGTACGGAACGACTTTCCTGTCAGGTGCATGTGAGGTGACGTGCTGACCACCGTCATCGGAGTCGAGTTGTCGGTGGCGAGGCTAGGCCCGCCCGAGCCGTTGCACAAGCCGGTCGCGGTACCCGTGGAGAAGGGAGCAATGCTGATGTTGGTGGTTCCGAGCGTCACCATACCGGCCACGTTCTGCCGGGGCGCGCCCGTGCAAAAAGAAACTCCGCTTCCGTCCGGCAGGGTGGAACCGGTGTTGTTCACGTAGTGTATCTGCAGGATGTACCAGGGGAAGCTCAGCTTCAGACTGACATCCGGGTCGTTGACTGCATTCGAGCCACCCGGTGCCCAACCCGCCACGAGTGGGTTGGCCGTAGCCAACTGACATCCGAGCGCTCCTGACCCGGCAGGACCCTGCGCGCCGAACAGCAGCCAATGATGGAGGATGCGGTCCTCGTCGATGACCGGCGCAAAGGCGGTCGCGTGTTCATTGGCGGCAAATGGACTCTGGAACGAGAAGCATTGATAGTTGGCCGTGCTCGATGAAGACGCGACCGCGTACTTGCCACCGGTGGCGCTGCCGTTCGCCTTGAAATGTTTGGTCGGTGTGCAGGGAAGGTACTCCGGCCCCGTCAACGAATTCAGACCGCCTGGCGGCGGCAGATTAGTGCACGGCGCAGTTCCCGCGGGCGTGCTCGTGTCGAGCCACTGATTCAGTCTGGCGTGCTCCAAATCTTTGAGTGGAGTCTGCCCCTTGGGCGGCATCGGATTGTTTACATCGTTGATGCGGGCCTTGATCATTTCCCGGACGCTCCTGCTCGGCGTGTTGCGCGCCTGCGCCAGGATTTCGTCGAGTGTCGTGAGCGGCATCGGAGCGCCGAACTTCGGCGTCGACGAGTGACACCCCTGGCAACGTTCACGCAGTATCGCGTCAACGTCACAGGGCAGTGGCCCAGCGGTCGGCGTCGGACCGCACGTGCTAGCGGCTGGAGCGGCCAGCACTGCAAAGGAGTAGAAGAACGCCTTTTGGCGCTTGGTAAACCTGTCTCGCATCAGGGTTGAATCAGCCATGTCGATCTCCATCCCGAGCCACCGGGAATATCTGGCAGCGTCACGCTAGCGCTAGCGCCAGCCGCCGGCAGCAACAAACCCGTAACCGGAACAGCGGTGTCCTGACGGCTGGCAATGGGCGCCTGCCCTGGCGACGGACCAGGCGCGAAGTCGATTCTCGGGTAAGCACCTTGCCGAATCGAAACTCCGGTACCGCCTTCTCAACACAGCCACGAACCGTTCTTCGTTCATACTTCCGGCACTAACAGAAGATTTGCGGCCACAATCTAATTTGGCAGTGCCGATTCAAGTGCGTCGCAGGCCAACTGCGCGGCGCGTCGCAGCAAGTGCCCGTCCTCCATTCGAGCGTGCGGCGCGCCGGCCCGGTGCTGTGGACTGTCTCGCCAGCGGCGTTGCCCCCGATTCCGTTCGGACTTCGAACGGTCGCCGCGCTCTCGAGCGCTAAGCGCCCTGCAAAGCCAGGCGCTGCGTGGGCTCCGAGAAAGTCGTGTCCTCGACGATGTACGTGAGCTGACGGCCCGCCTTTTCGAAGGTGCACGCACCGTCGGCAGCGAGAGACTTCAACGCGTCCTGGGCCGCGCGCACACTCAACCCGGTCTTCGTCGCCGCTTCGGCGGCAGTCAGTCGGCCATCTCGCGCGAGCACGCGCAGCAGCCGATCGAACACGGGCCTCGCGCAGCGGGGATCCGGCACCAGAACGGGCGAACCGAGCTGCAGTGACAGCCGGCCTTCGCGGCGTACGAGCTCGGCGGTTCCCTCGAGATACGCGCGCAGCCGATGCAGCAGCACCTCGAACACGCCGCGATGGACGTCTGCTTCCCACGGGATCTCGTACGCACGTTCGAAGCAGGTGGCCTGGTCGACGCCATCCGCTCCGGCGGCGGCGATCACGGCCGCCACGGTCTCGACACGACCCTGCCGGCGCCGAGTCCGTCGCAGCCGGATCAGGCCCGGAAGATCGATCAACGGCATGCCGAGCCCCAGCACACGACGCGGTGGCGCATCCGGTCGAGCGAGGACATATGCTTCGGAGCCGTCGTTCGAGTCGCCGCCAGCGGCGCTGCCCGTGCAGGTTCCGTAGATTTCCGGGGGTGGCAGTGTGCTTTCCCCGCGTTGCCAAGCGCTGAGCTCGGGGTAGTCCGAAGCTTCAGTGCTACGGAAGTCGAGCGCTGCCACGAGGCTGCTCGCCTCCCGTTCGAGCATCGCCCACCCGTACGTGGACTCGCGCAGCGCAGTCACGCTGCAATCGAACGCGGCGCGGTTGCCGGCAGCCGCAGCTTGCTGCAGCCCCGTCAGCGCGCGAGCCGCTCGGCTGGCGCGACTCGTGTCGACCGGTTCGGCGGCACGTGAGCCGCTCGGCGTCAGTTCTCCTGCCATCGATAGCTCCCATGTCAGCCAGGGCAGCCAGGCGGGTGCTACGACCTGGTCGAGCGCGTTCAGAATTCGGCTCGCGAGGTGGGGCTGCCGGTTCAGGCGTCGAGCGCGAGCGAGCACCAAGTGAGCCGTGAACTCCTGCTGCGGTAGTCCCTCCGTGCGCGCCATGCGTGACGCCCGCCGCGCCAGCTCCGTGCCAGCGCCGAGCTCGCCGGTCAGCGTGGCCGCAATCGATCGCTGTACGGTCGCCTCGATTACCAGCGGCGCGATCTTGAGCGCCAAGGCGTCACGCTGGACTCGGGCGAGCTCGCATCCGGTATCACCCAGCTCACCGCGGCCGAGCGCCTGCCACGCGCGCGCGCTCGCGAGCCACAGCGCAGCGCCAGGGTCGTTCGCGTCCCGAGCAAGCGAGCGCTCGTAGAGCTCGATCCACGTAGCCAGCTCGTCGGTCTCGAAAGCCAGCACGGCACGGCGCACCGCCTCGACGAGCGCGAGCCGAGCAACGCTGCCGTTCGGTGCCGCCAACGAGCAGGAGATTTCGTGCGCGCTCGGGGCAGCGAAGGCAGCAGGCCACAGCATGGAAGCGGTCGCGCGAATCGCGAGTGACCAGGCAGGCGATTCGCCGTCTGAATCGGCTCGCAGTTGATCGAGCGCGCGCTTCGCCGTGTGCAAATCTCCAGCCAGAGCAGCCGCGTGACCCGCTTCGCCGACAGCGCGCATCATTTCGATAGTACATTAGCGGCGTGTCGCAGCCGAGCTCCACCACATCGCGACGTGCCGTGGCTGCTCTGTACCAGCACGTCCTGCGTCTGGCGAGCGGTGGCATGGCCACGGTGGACCTGGCGATTCGGCGTGAAGGGACATTCGTACGCTTGCATGCGATCAAGCGTTTGCATCCCCACTTGCTGGAGGACGCGGACGTACGAGCGATGTTCATCGAGGAGGCGCGGCTCGCCGGGCTCCTCAGGCACCCGAACGTCGTGAGCGTGGTCGATGTCGGGGAGGATGCGGCGGGACCGTTTTTGGTAATGGACTACGTCGAAGGCGTCTCGGTAGCGACGCTGATCGAGCACGCGATCGAGACGTCGCAGCCGGTTCCTCTCGACGTCGCACTGCGCATCGCCATGGATGTTGCGCGAGGGCTGCACGCGGCGCACGAGCTGACGGCGCCAGACGGTCGTCCGCTCTCGCTGGTACACCGTGACGTCTCGCCGCAGAACGTCCTGGTAGGCTTCGACGGCGTGGCGAGGGTCAGCGATTTCGGCATCGCCAAGGCGCTCGGTCGCAGCGCGCGCACGTCGACGGGAATTCTGAAAGGAAAACTGGGTTACATGGCGCCCGAGCAGCTACAGTTTCGAGGGCAAGACCGCCGCACGGATCTGTTCGCATTCGGGGTC
>DATHEN010001401.1:0-6381 GCA_035318565.1 Polyangiaceae bacterium | reverse complement strand
GTGAACAACTGGTATCGCACGCTCGATACCGCCGTGCGCCACAAGCGAGCCAGCATCCACCACGCGCGCTTGCGCGCGGACATGCAAGACGAACCGCTCGGCCTGTTCGGCGCCGCGCTGGTGGGCCGTTACGGCGACGGTTTCGGAGAGATCATCACGGCCAAGAACTCCCCGAACACCGAGTTCGAGGTGCACTACTTCACGCATCCGCGCGGTGGCGATTTCACTCTTCGAGTCGACGGTAAGAACATCGCTCGTATCAAGACGCGCTCCGCGAACGCGGGCCCGGCGTACTACGCGTTTCGAACGACCCCGGGGCGACACGCGATCCGCGCACGGCTGCACGGCAGGGGCGTGGTACGCCTGTTCGGGATCACCGCCGAGACCGCCCGTCCCGGCGTCGTCGTGGACACGCTCGGCATCAGCGGCTCGCGCCTGGCGAGCAGTTTGCGCTGGCAAGAAGAAACCTGGACGAGCGCGCTGCAGCGCCGGAGCCCGGATCTGGTCACGTTCGCGTACGGCACCAACGAGCTCATGGATCCGGGGCACTCTTCCGCTGCTTACCAGCGCCAATTGCGCGCGGTGCTCACCCGCCTGCGCAAGGCACTGCCCGAGGTGAGCTGCGCTTTCATCGCTCCCTTCGACGTGCCGAAACGCGAGGGCGGGAGCTGGGTGGGCCGCCCGCGCCTGGTCGAGATCATCGAAACTCAGCGGCGCATCTCGCAAGAGTTCGGCTGCGCGTTCTGGGACGGTTACGCGTTCATGGGCGGTGGCGGTGCGCTGCATCGTTGGAGTCGCGCCAATCCTCCGCTCGCGAGCCGGGATCACGTGCACCTCACGCGCCGGGGTTATGTCTATGCGGGCACCGCGATCGGCGACGCACTGATGCGCGCGTATGACGAGGGTCTGGCTCAGTCGTCCGGCGCGCCCGTGGCTGCAGCGCCGTCTCCAGCATCGCCCTGATTCGCGCTGGGAAGTGCCGGCGACGGGCTCGGCTCGGATTTCCACTCCGCGCTGAGCTCGGGCAGCGGCTGCCCTTCCATTCGCCGGCGGAACGAGTCGTATCCGTGCAAGACGGCATTGGCGACCAAGCCCCCGATCACTTCGTGACCTGCGCCGGTTGGATGCCCCAGGTCCGGAGAAATCAGGCGCGGGCTGGCGCGAAACCAGCGCGCCACGCTGCCTTCGCCGCCCATGGCTGCGTAAGTGTCGAAGAAAGCGCAGCCATTTTGCCGAGCAACCTCGCGCTGAGCCTTGGAGAGCTCCTTGGCGAACTTGCGCGATACGATTTCGTCGTACTCGGTGCGCTCGCCGTGGTCCGTCACGCTCAAGATCAAGCACGCCACCTCCGGCTTTCCGGCGCGGTAGCGCTGCAGTACGTCGGCGAACTCAGCGTAGTACGGCTGCATCGAGTGTCTCAGGTCCACCCAGTTGCGCTCCATGTCGTTCCCGCCGAACAGAAACACCAACAGGTCGAGATCGCGCCGGCGAATCTGGCTGGCGATGTGCTCCGGGTCTTGAGTGCGCAGGCCGCGCGTTGAACCGCCGATCAACGCCATGCCGTCCCACACCACTCCGGGTCCGTCGTTTTCGAGCACCACGCCGTAGGCGCGCACGCGGCCGGGGCCGAGCGCTCGCACTCGGAACGAGTGTGACCCCGCTGAAACCCGCTCGCGGTGCCAGCCGTCCTGCAGGTGCGGGCCACTCGTACCGACCACGATGGGCGGGCCGGCATCGATCAGAATTTCGAAATCGCCGCCCTGCTCTTGATGAGCAAACCAGAGCTCGAACAGACTGACGCTTTGGCCGAAGCCCTGCTTCGGCGTGCGCCACACCGAAGCCGCGCCGCCATGAGAGAAGGCGATCAATCCGCCGTAGCCGTAGCGGTTGTCCTGCCTGCGGCACTGCTGGACGATCAAGCAGCGCTCCCAACCTCCGCCGGCCTCGAACTCGACGCCCTGCTGCTGATACGACGGATTGTAGCGATCCATCAGGTGGAAACCGTGACCGGCGTCCCCGAAGCGGCTCTGCAAACGCCGGCGGATGGCCGAGGTGATGCCATCGACGCCGAGCACCGAGTCTCCCCAGTGTCCGGCTCGGGCGATGGCGCGCGGCATGCCGAGATCGGCCAGCGTCAGTTTGCGGTAGTAGTAGTCGAGCGCCTCGGGCGGCTCGATGCCGTACTCCGGCGGCTCGAGCTCGACGGGCCGAGAATATCTGGGAAAAACGGGCTTCGGCGGCTCCACCCGCGACAGCGCCGGTCGCGCGTGAGAAGCCACGATCCGCGTCTGGCGTTGCAGTTTCGCGACTCGAGCGGCGTCGGCCTCGAGCTCCTTGCCTTGGCCCATCAGCTCGCGTCCCACGACGTTCCAGAACGGCACGTAGGAGCCGCCTATCACCCAGGGGCGGAGCGCGTGCAGTGACGGCACGAGGTAGGCAATCGCGATCACCAGCCCCATGCCGCAAGCCACGCCGAAGACGCGTAGCACTGCGCGGGATTCCAGCTTGGCGCCCCGCGCCGGCGACGTGAGCATCACCACGTCCGGGCTCTCCGAGTAGTGCGGCAATGTGTCGCGCGCGACACGCTCCGGAACTCTATTGATTCTCTTCGCCACCGGCTCGCACCATCAGAAAACGAAATAGATGTTGGGGCGTGGTCCGGCCAGGAGCAAGCTCAAGCCGGCCATCAGCAGCGCCAGGCCCATGCCCAGGACGACGCTGGGCATGCGCGGGATGACGCGTTGGGCAGCGCGCTCCAGCCGATCGCGAGGAGTGTAATGGAGCGCGAAGCCACCGATCAAAAGCAGCAGGAGGCCCCAGTGCGCGAGTGGCTCGGCCCAGCGGAGCTCGGGAAACCGCCCGAGCCACTTGGCGAGTCCCTCGATACGGAACAGCCCATCGCGCACGCCGAGCCCGTCCCAGCTCGTCAGCTTGCCGAACATGATGCGCGCGGATTCGAGGTTTTCTGCCCGAAAGAACACGCGCGAGAGCACGCTGAAATGCACCGTAAGCAGGATGTGCACCGGACGCAGCGGCGGCCAACGCTCGGCCGCCGGCAAGAGACCGATGAACAGCGCGACCGCTCCGCCCGCGGCGCCAATGAAGCGCGCATCGGGAAGCTCGAGGGCAACCGCCAGCGCAGTCACGCCGAACGCGCTCAGCAGCGACACGGCGAGCAGTCCCAGCACGCCCGCAAGCGATGCCGAGCGTTGCCGGCAGAAACGATTGTAGACCATGGCCGAGGCCTGCAAGCAGGCGTAGATTACGAAGTTCCAGCTCGCGCCGTGCCAGATTCCGACGAGAAACAAGGTCAGCCACAGGTTGACGTACGTGCGTGCGGGGCCTTTGCGGCTACCGCCGAGCGGGTAGTACACATAATCGCGTAACCAGCTCGAGAGCGTCATGTGCCAGCGTCGCCAAAAATCGGCGATGTCCACCGACTGGTACGGGCGATCGAAGTTTTCCGGAATGCGGAACCCGAGCAGCCGCGCAGTGCCGATCGCGATGTCCGAGTACCCGGAAAAGTCGGCATAGATTTGCAAGGTGAAGGCGTAGAGCGCGAGCAGGTTCTCGAGCGAGCTGTGTTCCGTGGGCGCAGCGAACACGCGATCGACGAGCGAAGCCGCGATGAAATCACCGAACAGGACTTTCTTCACCAGCCCCTTGCCGATGCGCCACACGGCGAAGTCGACGTCCTCGCGTGCGAGCTTCGGGCGCGCGCGCAGCTGCGGCAAGAACCCGCTGGCGCGCACGATCGGACCGGCCACGAGCGAGGGAAAGAACGCCACGAACAGCGCGTACTTCGCAAAGCTGCGCTCGACGGGGATGCGCCGTCTGTAGACGTCGATCGTGTAGCTCAGGCCCTGGAACGTGTAGAAGCTGATGCCCACGGGCAGCAGCGCCTTCACGGCCGGCAGGTGCGCGCTCCTGCCGAACAACGCCGCGGCGTCCTCGGCGACTTGAAAGACGAAGCCCGTGTACTTGAAGTAACCGAGCATGCCGAGGCTCGCGCTCAGACTCACGAGCAGCCAGAATTTCGGCACTCCCCCGCGGTCGATGCCGAGCCCGCACGCGTAGTTGACCACGGTGGACAGCAGCAGCAGCCCGGCGAAGTACCAGGGCGTGGGCGGCGGGCCCTCGATCGGCGCAGGGCCCGCCATGTAGAAGAAGTAGCTGGCTCCCAGCAGCCACAGCGCGCGTGCGATCGGGCGGCCCGCGAGTGCCCAGTAGCCGGCGAAGGCCACGGGAAAGAACAGCAAGAAGTCGAAGCTCGCGAACAGCATACCGCCGTACAGCCGCTAACTTGGGCGCGGCCGTGCGGCAAAAACGACAGCAAAAGCGTCCCAAAACCGCGTGCTCTGGCCCCCACGCCCGAGCGCCGTCACGGCCTTCAGATCGGCACGGCGTCGCGCGCGGCCAGGCGCACCGCGAGCTCGGCATCGCCTGCGAGCTCCTCTGCCAGCCGGGCGAACGTTTGCGGATCACTATGGAAGTGAGTGCGCAGCGCGCCGACCGTTGCCGCCCGCACTTCGTGATCGGCATCGCGCGCCAGCTGCGCGATCACGAGATCGGCCACGAAGACTGGCGTGGGTAGCGCGAGCGCGCGCGCGACTGCCAAGCGATCGTACACGTCTTCGGAGACCGTCCAGCGGCAGACGAGCTCGATGCGCTCGAGCGGCGGAGCCAGCTCCAGCATGCGCGCCAGGCCGGCCGCCGCACCGATGCGCACCCCGGGGGCTGGATCGCGAGCCAATCTCTGGACCAACGCTTCCACGCGCTCCTTTGCCCTCGGCCAAAGTGCACCGACAGTGAGGCGCGTGCGCGTCGCGGCGCGATCCGCGCTATCTACGGCCTGCAGGGGCGTGACCGGAGGACTCCTTTTTAGGTCTTCCTCGACCCACTCGGCGAGGACCTCGGTAGGCACCGCGGCAAGGGCACTTCCAGCGACCCCGGTGGCGCCAAACGCCATCGATGCTGCAGCAAGCCGACTGAGAACGCGTTTCGATATAGGCATATGCGAATTCTTCCTCGCTGCGAGACTCGGCTGTGCGACGAACCCGTCTGACTAGCAGCTTATTCCCGCTTTTCGAGCGCCCGTGTAGCGTTTTTCAGTCGGGCCTTTGACAGAAACCAGCTGGACCGGCGTGCGTCACACCGTGGAAATCTACCCTCGCGTCACATCGTCGCTTGGTTTCGCCGCGCCTGGAGTGCTCGGAGAGCTATACGCATCTGGCGCGCGACGGTTTCACCGGCAACGGTCTGGTCACAAAGAGGTCTGCGTCGCTATGACCGCCGAGCTTCTCGAAACTGTGGCGCGAAATCCGGATCGGACCACGTGAACGGCAGCACCTCGTCCATGCGCAGGCCGTGGCTCACGCTGACACGGACGAGCCGCTGAGCGCCGAGTGTGGAGTGCACTTCGGGACCGTCCCAGATGATGCTTGCCTCGCCGGTGAGTGTCAGCAGGCTGCCGCGCGCGAAATCGACGAAGAGCAGCCCCACATGCCGGTCTTGCTCGATGTTGCCTAGCGTGTTGAACAGAAAATTGCCGATGTAGTCGGGCAGCGTGATCACGCTCGCCGCGCCGGCTTCGTTCAAGCGAGCGAAGCCGGGCAACCCGCCGCGGTGCGACACGTCGACGCCCTGGCCGCGCTCGCCCGACGCAGGCTGCGCGGAACTGGACGCGATGAAACACGTGTCCGACGTGCTCACGATACGCCGCGCTTCATCGGATAACCGCGCGCCCTCTTCGATGGCCGGCGTGTCGGGTTGCACACGCGGATCGCGGCGAAACTTCGCTCGGCGCGCTTGAATGTATTTCTGGCAATTGCCGAAGCTCTGCGTCACCCGCAGAGAAAATGCATCGCCTTGCCGCGCCACGACCACGCCGTTTTCGCGGTTACGCCGTCGCGTCTCGAGCTGAATGCCGAGCACGCCCACGGGCGCACCCGGCGACAGGTTTCGCGAGAGTGGATCGCCGCGCGCCAGTGTGCCCGCGATCTGCAAGATCGCCGGCTCGAGAGCAGACGCGAAGCCGGGTATGCCCCACACCATCGAGGCCCAGGGCCGACCCGAGTCATCCAGGCTCGCCACGAACAAGAACGGCAGCTCTTCGAAGAATTCTCGGTGTTCTTCCGGCATGAACGGGCGAATGGCGCGCTGCCCGTAGCGGGCGATCTTTTCCTGCATGCCGGCGCGCGCCTGCAGAGCGAGCTCGCCTTCATGAAACGGCGAAGCGGCTTCGCCGTCCATCATGCGCCCTTGCTGCGTTGCATCGGCACGAAGCCCTCGATCTTCTCGATGCGTTCGAGCCAGGCTCGCACGTGAGGCCACGGCTCGAGCGGGATGCCTCCCTCGGAAGCGACGGCCGTGTACGAGTAC
>DATHEN010001400.1:0-4868 GCA_035318565.1 Polyangiaceae bacterium | reverse complement strand
GTCGTCACGTTATTTTGTTTCGAGGCCCTGTTCCTCGCGATACCCGCGTCGGCGCTCGGCGTACTCCTCGGCCGGATTTTTGCGAGCAGTATGCTCGAGCACACCTTGCCCACGATTGCCTTCGCGCAAGGCTACGTGCCGCTGCGCCCGCCCGAGCCGGAGCTGGATACCCAGACCGTGATCGAGGCCGTGCTGACGGGCTGCGTGGCGACGCTGATTGCGGCCTTCGTGCCGGCGCTGCGTGCCGCGCGCGTGGACCCGGCGATCACGGTGCGGAGCGGCTCGCTGCAAGAAGCCCTGAAGTCCCTACCGCGCCGCACGATGGTCGTCGCAGGTTTGCTGCTCGCCGGGTTGATCGCGGCCAGCACGTCGCTTCGCTCCCTGGATGTGGGACTCGTTGCCGCCGTCCTGGTGCTGCTCGTGGTCGTGCTGGTCACGCCCGATCTATTGGTTCGCCTGTCCTGGCTGGCAACGCGCCTGTCCACGCCGGTGGTGCTGCGGCTCGGCATCACGAGCATCAGTCGAGATCTGCGGCGCAGCACCGTCAGCGTGATTGCGCTGGCATCCGCCGTAACCTTCGCCGTCACGCTGGGTGTGTGGATCTCCAGCATGAAGCAGTCGGTGTCGTCGTGGTTCGAGCGATCCGTCACTCCCGACCTGACGGTGATGGCCGGGTCCCCGCTGAACGATCAGTACAACATCCCGTTTTCGGATGACGCCTTGCAGAAGATCAAAGGCATCCCCGGATTGGCCGCGGGGCTACCGTACCGCACGGGATCGCAGACCCACGCCGGTATGCCGATCGTGCTCCTCGGACTAGATAGCCGGCTTCACGCCAGCATGCTCGATCATCAGGGCCGCTCGTGGAAGACTACCGACGGCGAGCTGTTTCGCCCCGAAGCCTTCGCGTCACAGCGCCGCGTGGCCCTGAGCGATAGCGCCGCGCGCCACCTGGGCAAACATCGTGGTGATCGGGTCGAGCTCGATACGCCGAAGGGAAAAGAGCAGTTTACGGTGTACTCCGTGCTCGACAGCTACTTCGTGGATCACCCGGCGATCGTGATCGATCGCAAGTGGATGGTCGAGTTGTGGGGGGACTCCAGCATCGACTCGATAGATATAGTACTCGCTCCCCAGGCCGATCCCACGAAGGTCGCGGACGCCGTGCGGCAGCGCTTGGGCGGTGGCCAGGCCCTGTTCGTGGTTCGCGCCGGCGAAATGCAGAAGCAGTTGCTCCGGCTCGTCGACGACAGCTTCAGTTATGCGCGTTCAATCGAATGGATCACGCTGATCGTGGCGCTCATGGGTGTGATGGGGACCATGCTGGCGGTGGTGCTGGATCGCCGGCGAGAGCTCGGTGTTTTCCGGGCGCTCGGCGCGACGCGCGTCCAGGTGGCGCTCGCCATCAGCGCAGAAGCCTTCGCGCTCGGCATCGCGGCGGCGCTGCTCGGTACCATTTGCGGGGCACTGCAGGGCTTCGTCGTGCTCAAGGGCGTGGTCGGTCCCAACGCAGGCTGGGACATGCACTTCACACTGCCGAGTCTGGTCGTGGCGCGCGTGGTGTTGCTCGTGACTTTGAGTACCGTCTTGGCTGCGGTCATGCCCGCGTACCGCGCCGCCCGCATCGAAGTGACGCGTGCGCTATCGACAGAATGAGCGCTGAGCTCGTTCCCGAGTGAGACTCAAAGCTTTACGACGGGAGCAGCCAGAGCAGCCGTGTCGCCGATCTTGGGCAGCGTAAACGGCGCGAAGCCTTCCTCGCCCCAGAAGTAGAAGCAAAATCGCGGGTCGTCCAGCGAGCGATCGAAGACGAACTCAGCGCTCTGCACGCGTCCGTCTGCGGTGACGGAGCGCACATGGATATCGAGCCCCTCGAGCTCCACGTGGTCACCAGGGGACATGCGCAACCGCCGGTCGCGGTACAGCTCCGAAAGCGGTGTGCCCAGGATACCTCCTGCGTAGTCCACGAGCAGTGTTCGTTCGCCGGGTCGATGAATGGTCACCGGCTGCGCCCCGAACGAGAGCGCGCGCCAGCGCCGAGGCAGGGGACGGTGATCGACCCGTCGCATGAGCTGTACCAGCCTCGTGGCGAGATAGTCCGGTGCATTGACGAACACCAGGTCTCGACCCGCTATCTCGTCCCCGACTCGGGCAACCGCCTGATGAAACCGGCGCGCCAGCGCCACGCTGCACGTCGCGAACGGCAAGACCAGCGGTGCGCCCACCAGATGCAGGACGAATGCGCTCACGCCTGGCAGCGCGACAAGCTTCGCCACGAGCGTGTGTTTCTTGTCGCGCAGCTCGACAGCGTACAGCTGCCAAAACTCCGCGAGCAGCGCCATGGCGCCGATGCTCGTGAACATCAATTGGCGGCTGTGTGGGAAGGTGGAGCTTGCGGGCACCAGTGAAATGAGCATGCCCAGCAGCCACATGCGCGAGGTGGGGCTTCGCCGAGCGAGCTGGGTGAACGTGGCCGCGAGCAGGAGCAGGAAAATGACGGCGAAAATCACGATTCCGCGCGCCAGGCTCTCGCTCGCGAGGTACATGATCTCCGGCGGCGGAGCCAAAAATTGACCCAGGATCAACACCGGTCCGCGTTCGAGCAGCTCGGTGAAGAAGCGCATCGGTTCGCGGCTGATGTCGATGTAGATGCCAGAGCCGAACACCCCGTAGCCGGCCGCGGCGTAGCCCGCCCGCCAGAGCGCGGTCAAAAGAACATAGGGTGCGAAGCTCAGGCCGCGTCGAAGCAGCGATCCCTTCTCGACGAACAGCGCGTAACCGAGAACATAGCCGAGCACCGTGACGCTCAGTTCGCCGGACAGGAGCGCCAGGCCGTAAAATAGCAGCGCCGTCCAGCTCGGCCAGCGTTTGCCGGCCGCCCGCGCGCGGAAGTGCTGATCGATACACAATACGCCGAACAGCGCAGAGATGAGCGCGTGCCGGTTCGTGATGTAGCCGACCAAGAATCCGTGCGTGTGGTCGACAGCGAAGAGCAGCGCTGCCATGCCGCCCACCACCGTCCCCAGGGCCCCGCGATACATGCGCGTAGCGGCCAATATCAGCGCCGCGAACCACAACAGACTGTGGGCGTGCATCAGCAGCGCATTGCTCGACCACAATCGCACGTCGAGTATGTGCGTGGCCTGGCTGATGGGACGGAACAGCGCCAGCTGCAGCTCCGGATAGATCCACCACGGCGCGTGGCCCGCCTCGGCTTGCCAGTGATTGTCGGCCGGCACCCCGTTGGAGATCCCGTAACCGCCCGCATAGGCGCGGTACAGGTCGCGCGCGCCGTCTAGATCCGAGTAGATGTAACGCGCAACGAAGTCGTCCTGATAAAACCCGATGAAGAGACTGGGCAAAGTCAGGCAAAGCCCGGCCAAACACAGCACCCATCCGAGCCTCTGTGTTTGGAGCAGTCTGCTCAACCGGGTTTTTTCGGGCGCGACGCCTTCGGGCACGTGACGGCTTCAGCTGTCCAGATCAGGGATGTTCCAGAGCAGTCGGCGTAAACGCGGAATCCGGCATGTCCTCGCGCTTCTCGCTCGCATCCACGATCAGCACCGTGGCGTGACTGTTGGCGTGTGATTCCATGCGTGCCTCCTTGACCACCGGCTTGCCATCCACTTTTTCGACGCGGCGTACGTAGAGCGTCTTGGTGAGTTTGCCGCCGGCGCCGTAGAAGCGCGTGCGCAACGGCAAAAAATCGCTCTTTCTGACCCAGGTTTCGAGCTTCGTGTAGACGGTCTTGGCGTTCTTCTTCGGGACTGATTCCAGGACGTACACGGCCTCGTTGCCGATCTTGCTGTCGGGCAGCCGTTTGTGCGCGGCGTCCTCCGCCTTCACCCGGCGCATGTCGGAGTACGCGAAGTCGCTGCCCATGAAGCTTCCATCCCGCTCGCCGCCCACGATGCGGCGGGTGCGGCGCAGGCGCGGCAGGTAAATGTACTGTTCCGAGCCGCCGCCCTTTTTGTCGAGCATCAAAAAGGCGGTGCCTGCGACGTCTTGCGGGGAGCGAAAGCGCACCACGCTCTGGACCAGGCCTTCCTTACGGCGGGTCAGCAGCTCCAGGCTGCGTTCATTCTCTTTCCCGCCCTTGTCGACCAGGATCATCCTCAGCTTGGTCTTGCCCGCCAGGTCGCCTTCGAACACGCCGGTGGGCAGCATGCGGCGTGCGATCTGCTCGCCGGTCAATGTGTCGTCGGCGTAAGCAGGGGCGCCAATGCTCAGCAAGAGCAGCACGATCATGAATACTTTGCGTCGATTCATCATCATCTTTCCATCAAGGCAGGTGCGAGGTTCGTAGCATTGTTCAGGAGCGCGGCCCGCCACAACCTGTTTCTCACCCCGGCCGTTCGGCTCCGGAGCCAGCGGGCTTGGTCAGGTGGCCTTGCTCGACGCATCACACACCGTGTGACGTACGTCGGCCGTGCGCATTCACTCGCCCGAATTGAGACATGGGTGTTCGTACGATAGAGTGCGTTCCTGCCCGTGCGAACTCTGCTCCGCGACGCTTACTACAGCATCGACCGCCGCATTCTGGGGTGCTTTCGCATCCTGTACGGAATGGCGCTGCTCTACGACGTTTCGCGACGCGCGCCCGAGCTCGAGCTTCTCTACTCGAACGACGGCGTGCTCCCGAACCACTTCTTGCTGTTCGCTCCGCAGAGCGAGCATCAGTTTTCGATCTACACGGCGTTCTCCGCGCCCTTCGAGGTGGGCGTTGCGTTCGCGCTCACGTACGCGATCTACGTTGCTTACACGCTCGGTCTCTACACGCGCCTCGCACAAGTCCTGGCTCTGCTGTGTTTGACGGGCCTCAACCACCGAAACCTCTTCTCCGAGGACGGTGGCATGTCGACGATGAT
>DATHEN010001399.1:0-8065 GCA_035318565.1 Polyangiaceae bacterium | reverse complement strand
CTCGTGCTCCATTCACCGATCTCGATGAGTGACGAGCGGCGTGCCGAGATTGACGAGCTCGGGACAGTAAGTCATCTCATCGCACCGAATCTTTTTCACCACCGATGGATCGGAGAATGGGCGGCGGCCTATCCATCGGCGCGGTTGCACGTACCACCGGGGTTGCCGAAAAAACGGCCCGATCTGCGAGCCGCGCGCGTGGGCGTGAGCGAACCCGAACCTGCTTTCGCTGGCGTCATCGATTTCGAGCTCGTCGATGGTTTTCGCCTCAACGAGCTTGCGGTGCTGTACCGACCCGCGGGGCTGCTCATCGTTGCGGATCTGGTTCACAACGTCGGTCGTCCCGACGGCGCCTGGAGCAAGTTTTACACCCGGGCCATGGGGTTTTACGATCGCGTGGCGCTCAGTCGGGTGATTCGATGGACTGCCTTTTCAGACTCGAGCGCTGCGCGTCATAGCGTCGACCGTCTCCTGGCATGGAAGTTCGATCGGCTCATCGTCGGTCATGGTGCTCCGGTGCTGGCTGATGCCAAGGACGTGTTGACCGGCGCGCTTGCCTGGTTGCGCTAGCAGGCGCGTGGCCTGCGCGGATGGGGAGCGCTCGCGCGTCATCGACGACAGACGAGTCGATCATGATTACGCTTCGCGCGGAGATCTGACGCATGTGTGATGAATCCACCGAGGCCGAGAACGAAGCGTACGCAGAGCGGGTGCGGCTCAGCCGCCGAGAGTTGGGCATGGGTGCAGGGGCTGCGCTCGCTGCGGTTGTGACGGGATGCGCGTCGACCCACGCTCCCGTCCAGGAGCCTGACTCAATACCAGCACCGGCGAACGCCGAGAAGGCAGCGCCGCCCGAGACCACGGGTCGCGCAGTCACGATCGACACGCCGGATGGCACAGCCGAGGCGTTCTTCGTGACGCCGAAGAGCGGGAAGCATCCCGGCGTGCTCATGTGGCCGGATGTGGCGGGCCTTCGGGACGCCTACCGGACGACGGCGACCCGGCTGGCGAGCGAGGGATACGCGGTGCTCGCGGTCAACCAATACTATCGCTCGGCGAAGTTGCCGCTACTCACCACGTTCTCCGAGTGGCGCACTGAGGAGGGGAAAAAGAAGATCGCGCCTATGAGGGAAGCGATCACGCCCGAGGGTATCGCGCGCGACGGCGCTGCCTTTGCCGCGTGGCTCGATCAACAGAAGGAGGTCGACGCGGCAAGGAAACTTGCCACGTGTGGCTACTGCATGGGCGGGCCATTCACCTTCCGGACGGCGGCTGCCGTACCGAAGCGCGTTGGTGTCGTTGCGTCCTTTCACGGTGGCGGCCTCGTCACCGACGAGCCAGCGAGCCCCTACGCGCTGCTTCCGCAGATCAAGGCCGCGGCGTTGATCTGCATCGCCCAGAATGACGATGAACGTGAGCCCGAGGTCAAGACCAAGCTCCGGCAGGCAGCCGAGGGAGCGCATGTTCCTGCCGAGATCGAGGTGTATCCGGCACAGCATGGCTTTTGCACCGTCGACTCTCCGGTCTACGATCGAAGGCAGGCGGAGCGGGCTTGGGCCAGGATGCTCGCTACCTTCGAGCGCTATCTGTAGCGCTGCCAAACTGGCCCTTGAAAACGGCAGGGTCGTTTCGCCTGCACGCTGCGCGCCCTCAGCGTTGTTCGCGCGCGTAGGCGGCGGCACGCCCCAGGAACAGAGCGCGTTCGCGCGCGTTATTCGTGAGTGCGGCGGCGCGTTCGACTTCGGCCTTGGCTTCGGCGAAACGGCCGAGCTTGGCGAGGAAGTCCGCGCGCACGCTGGGTAAGAAGGGATAGTTGACCAGCGCGGGGTCCGCGCACAGGGGCTCCACGATGGCCAGGCCGGCGGCGGGTCCGAACGCCATGCTCGCTGCAACGGCGCGATTCAGCTCGATGATGGGCGACGGCGCCACGTGCATGAGCGCAGCGTAGAGCGCGGCAATGCGCGGCCAATCCGTATCAGCGGCCTCGCGGGCTCCCGCGTGACACGCTGCGATGGCGGCTTGCAGCAAGTACGGCCCTGCTTTGGTCGGGACGAGGGCTTCGGCGCGCGCCAGGCCGTCGAGACCGCGGCGCACGAGCAGCGCGTCCCATTGCGAGCGATCTTGGTCGAGCAGCAAGATGGCTTCGCCGTTCGGACCGGTACGAGCCCGTGCACGCGAAGCTTGAATCTCCATGAGCGAGACGAGCGCGTGGACCTCCGATTCCGTGGGCAAGAGCTCGGCAAGGACGCGCCCGAGCCGCAGCGCATCTTCGCACAGCGCGGGTCGCATCCAGTCATCGCCCTGGGTCGCCAGGTAGCCTTCGTTGAAGATCAGATAGAGGACTTCGAGCCGGCCCATCTGTATGGCGCCGGTGGCTGGCTGGAAACGACATCGCCCGCGCTTTTTTTTTCTCTTCGGGCTCCAGGAAGCCGAAAATCTGCGGTTTGAGCTCCAATCGGTGGTCAGGCGCTAGAAGCGTCCCTTCAGCGCGTGTCGCGCGCGGGAGGCTCGTGCAGCTCGATCGGGTTGCCGTCCGGATCTTCGATCTGAATCTGTTTGCCGCCCGGACCGGTCTCGATCCGATTGCGGAAAGCGACTCCGGCGGACTCCAGCGCGCTTATCTGCGCGCCGAGATCCTCGACGTTGAGCACGATTCGGTTCCACCCGCCTGGCTCTTGCCTTCGTCCGTCGGGCATCGGTCGTGACCCGGAGCTGCCGGGGCCGCTCAGGATGAGCCGGAGGTTGCCGCGAACGACGTCGGCGAAGACAGCGCCGGACTTGGTTCCGAGCCGAAACTGGAGATGCTCCGTGTAGAACGCGATGGCACGTTCGATGTCGCCAACTTGGTAGCGGACGGTGACAGTGGATTCGGATGCGGTAGCCGTGGACATCGCTCCTCCTGGGTTCAGTGGGATCCGGCTGGGTGTTTTTCTCCTCGTTGAAACACTAGGGGCCGAAGCGTCTGCTGTATTGGACGAATTTGACCCATCGCTGGCGAGTAGCGCCAGGTGGCCCTCTTTCACCTGCGGGATCGCATGGCGTAGGAATTCCTCGGGCGAGAACCCGGAGAATGTAATGAAGTCGCGAATCAGGTGCGACTGGTCGAAATAGCCGCATTCGGCCGCGAGCTCTGACCAGTCGAGTGAGGCACGGCGGCGGGCCAGCAGCGAAGCACGCTGAAAGCGCTGAACACGTCCGTACAGCTTTGGCGTCATGCCCACTTCCGCGGTGAAAAGCTGGTTGAAGCGACGATGGCTCAGGCCAACCTGGCGAACGATTTCCCCGACGCGAGTCCCGCGATCGAGCTCGTTCAGAGCGACTTGTACGGCGCCGTGTCGTTTGAGCGCGTGGCTCAGCGAGTCGAGCAGCAGAGCCTCGAGAATCTGAAAACGGACCTCCGAGGTGGAAGCCGAGCACAGGCGATCGCGGAGCTCGCGCGCGCGTGCGCCCCAGAGCGTTTCGAGGTCGATGTGGCTATCCGCCAACACCCCCGCGGGGTGGCCGAGAAATGGCAGGGCACCACCTGGTTTGAAGTGCACACCGAGCACGGACGCGTGCTCGCGCGTGTCGATCACGAAGAAGCGGCGATAGGCGCCGGAGACTATGGCACCCGAGAAGCGCCGAATGCGCTCGCCCTCGGCGGACTCGTAGATCCGGAATTCGTCCTCGTCCAGATTGATGACGAGCTCGAGTGTGCCGCTCGGAACGATCCGCTCCCGCGCATGCGAGGGAGCGTCGCTCAGCGACCAGAGGTTTTCGACGAACGCTGAGAGCGGCGCAGCGGGCGTGTGCACGGCGGAGAACATTGCGCCTCGGAGTGTAACCATTTGCGGAATGAACCGCATCGGCTGGCTACGTCACCGAGGGAGCTCGAAATTCCGCCAGGCGCGCGAGTAGTCGCCGGACCCGATACCTGCTGTCGTTCCTATCTGGGGTGTCCTGCACCGAAACCCGCGTTACGCGTGAAGGGCAGTATACTGCCTCATGGATTCGAGCGAAGGATCGGCCGACCACGAGCTGCGGCAGGAACGGCTGTCCCGGTTCGGTCGCGTGGTCGCGCTGCTGATGCTGGGCTACGTCGGACTCAACGTTTCCGCTTCGATCTGGCTCGGCCGGCTCTCGTTCAACCTGAGTAGCGTTCCACTCCTGACGGCGATCTTCGCGTTCGCCACGCTATGGCTGCTCTTGCGTGGAGCAGCGCGATCGCCACGATTCGTTCGCGCCGTCGAGCTCTCGACTTTGTTCGTCGGAACCGCAGCATTTTCGACGATGGCACTGGTCATGGACCTGACCGCTTCGCCAGACATGATCGTGCGCAGCGTGCTCGGTTGCATGCTGCTCGTGTACGCAGTCTACGTGCCGTCCACCGCGCGGCATACGCTGGCAATCGCCTTGCTCATGACGGTGCCGCTGCTCGCTTGCATCTTCATCGCCTTCCGCTCGTGGGATCCCGCGCTGCATGATCCGCCGGCGGCCATTTGGCCCAAGGGTCAGGTGGGCGATATGGCCGTCCCTGCGACGCTCGTCTCCTCCGTCTTGTGGGCGATCATCGTGGTGATGGCGGTCAGCTTTTCGAAGACGATTCACGGTCTGCGCAGGGCGGTGAACGACATTCGGCGGCTCGGGCAGTATGGGCTCGAGAAGAAGCTCGGCGAAGGCGGGATGGGTGTCGTGTACCGCGCCTCGCACGCCATGCTGCGCCGGCCCACCGCCATCAAGCTCCTCCTGCCCGACCGTGCCGGGAAGGACGCTCTGACGCGCTTCGAGCGTGAGGTCCAGAAAACCGCGATGCTCACTCATCCCAACACCGTGACGGTCTACGACTACGGGCGCACTACGGACGGCGTCTTCTACTACGCCATGGAGCTTCTGGAAGGCGCTTCGCTCGACGAGATCGTCGAAGTCGCTGGTCCGCAGCCGGAGGAGCGCGTCATACACCTTCTCGAGCAGGTCGCGGCATCGCTGGCAGAGGCGCACGACGCCGGGCTCATTCATCGAGACGTCAAACCTGCCAACATCCTCGTCGTCGATCGGGGCGGTATCTCCGATCTGGTGAAGGTCGTCGACTTTGGTCTGGTGAAAGAGGTCGGCTCCAGAGCGAGCGGCGGTACGTCCGAGCCCGCGCTCACCATGGCCAACACCATCACGGGGACGCCGCTCTACGTGGCTCCCGAGACGCTGACCGCACCGGAAGCCGTCGATGCGCGCGCGGACCTGTATGCGCTCGGTGCAGTCGGCTACTGGCTGCTCACCGGAACGCACGTGTTCGACGGAAAGTCGATCGTAGAAGTGTGCGCTCATCATCTGCATACCGTGCCCGAGCCGCCATCGGCACGGCTCGGCGCAGCTGTAGCTGCGGATCTCGAGAATTTGCTGCTCGCGTGTCTCTCGAAGCGCCCTGAGGATCGCCCTGCCTCCGCCCACGCGCTGCGCGAGCGCCTGCTCGCTTGCGCCGTGGCCGGCAACTGGACCAACGCGCGAGCTGCAGAATGGTGGGCGGCTCACCGTCACCAGTTACGTTCGGGCGGCGCGGGGTCCAGCGCCGCTGACGACGCCCGCGCGCCCCATCTCACAGTCACCCGTATCGCCCACTGAAGCGTAGCTTGCCGGATTGATTCTCTGCAGCGAGCTCGCGGAGCGCAGGGGCCCCGCCGCCATTACTTTGGACAGCTCCAGCGCACCTCGAGACCGTTGCCCGTGCCGTACGTGTCGGTCACCAGCAAGTCGCCGCCTGGGCCGGTAATTCGATACTGGAATTCACCGGCGAGCCCGCCCAGTGATGCGTCGTAGCGCAGGTCGCTCGCGCTCCCGGTCAGCTGGAATGCCCCGCGTTGTGCGGCGATGTGCTTGACCCCGAAAGCCACGCCGCTTTCAGAGACTTCTCGTAGCGTGCTGGCGAGTCCCACGACCTCGTATTCGATGGTCGTGATACCGCGCTGATCCTTCAACACGACTTCGGACTCGATGTCCAAGTCGAGAATGGAGTCGAGCGGACCGAAGTTCGGGTCGCCCGCGGTGAAGTCGAAGCCGAATGCCCATTCACCGAGGTCCGCGAAGGAGACCTCGATGGCAAATGGGTTGGGCACGGGCCTGCCGTCCGCAAGAACGTGGACGAGTGGTCCAGGTTCTTGCCAGCTGAACCATATCGTGTTGCGCTGGCTCAGTTGGGCTTCCATCTCGTCGATCGTCATCTCCGGATCAGCGGATACGCCGCTGACGTAAGTGTCGATGAGAAACGGATCCTCCTCGATTATGGCGCCCGAGCTCGGATCGCGAAACCACAAGGAGAAGCTCGAGTCGTCCTGTCCGTTCAGGGCCATGGTCCAGCGGCCGCCGGGCGCGCGCTCGAATGGGATCTGTAAGTCGATGCCGAAGCCACGGGCGAATCGCACGAGCTCCGCGTAAGCGTCGGCGTCGAATAGATCTCGGTTCGACGCGAGCACGACGATCAGGAACGTGCGGCTCACGGATGTTTGCAGGCCGCCGCACTTGATCAACTCGTGAACCGACGCCTCGGTGTCGTCGTGCAGTCCTTGCATCGAGCGCCAGATCTCCGGGGACGGCATGCATTCTGCCGGTGGGAAAGCATAAATCGTCTCCGGTTGCCCGTAATCGATGGGGTCTGGATAGTCGTCTCGACCAGGGCCAGAGCCGCAGCCTCCGCACACAGCCGTACCGAGGATGACTGCCGCGAAAATTCGCTTGGTGTGGCACATTTTTCGACCTCTCCCCTGTTTGAAATTTCACTCGGACGAAGCGACGCATCGACCGAGGCGGTAGTTGGCGCTGCACTCACATCGACAGTGGGCGCTGGCGCCTGAATCGCCTGGTAAGCAGCGGGGGACGACGTTCACGGACGCCGACCCGCTGGAAAGCTCGGCGTCCAGCTCGGTGACCGTGACTTCGAGGGCGTGCGGCACATCGACTACGTCCACGGATTCGTAGTCGGGGCACGCGGCGATATGGGCGACCTGAGTGCGCGTGCGGCGATCGGTCTCGAACAGCGCAGGCTGTTCGGGCACGGGTTCAACGGCGACGGTGCGTCGCTCTTCGGCGACGATCTCGCCGCTGGAGTGGCGACGCAGCCGCGCTCGGAGCTCGATGATCCGGCTTTCGAGACCGGCGACGCGCGCCCCGACCAGGAGCACGTGACCGCCTTGCGGCGCAGGCCAGAGCTCGATGGCGTCGCTGTCGCGCAGCAATCGCACCGGCGAGTCGGGCACGGTGTACATCATGGGCTCGACAATCAGGTTTCGGACCACGCCGGCGTCTTGCTGCAGTTGTCGCTCCGAGGACGATTGGCCGCAGCTCGCGAGCACGCCGAAAGTCAATGCAGCCGCGGCAGGCGTCACGAAACCACTGAGCTCGAACGGCCTTCGCATGAACCCGCTCAGAAGCAGTTGATGTCGCTGTCACCGCGCGGGTAATAGTAAATGAACGCGTTGCAATGCTCTTGGAACTCGACCTTGCCGCCGAAGCTGAAACAGCAATCATCATCTGCGTCGCCACACTGATGCGAAGGCGCCGCGAACTCACACGCCCAGGACACGCCGTCACCCGCGGCGATTGGCACTGAAAGCGCGCGTGGAAATGGCGGGTCGTCCCAGACGCGGCTGTCGTAGAACGGTGCGCCGGTGTCCCCGGTCGTGGCGTCCCACGGCATCATCGTGAAGCGCTTGCCTCGGCTGTGAAAATGTCCGTTTGCAGCGACGATCGTCACGGGAGCCGCGGGCGCGAGCTTGCAACTCGCCTGGTAGCGCACGTCGCTCTGCCCGGGGCAAACTCGGATGTTTTGATTCGTGGCAAACAGCGTCCCGAGCTCGGCCGTCACGGCTGCTTCGTCCGTCCCATAGAAGTTGACGAGCACCTTGCCCACACTCGGCGTACTTTGCGTCGATGCGTTGACGTAGTGCGACTGCAGCATGATCTTCTCTCCCGGTTCGAAGCGCAGCGCCACTCCGTCCGGAAGCTGCCAATCTTCTATCCCGGCGTTCTGCGAGTTCGCGATGAGCGGCCAATCGGACCAATTGCCGGGCTTCCAGCATTCGCCTTCCCGCACGACTCC
>DATHEN010001398.1:0-3350 GCA_035318565.1 Polyangiaceae bacterium | reverse complement strand
GGCTTAGCACAGCTCACCGGCCGGGAGGCCAGCACGAAACTAGAGCAGCCGGTGTCAGCTAGTCGCTGCGGATGTGTCTCGAAGTGTTTTGTCGTTTTGGGGCAGGGGCCCCGAAACCTGAGCGTGGGGCCCCGATGAATTCACTTCTGAGCATTCATCACACGTCGTGTGTGCTGCGAGAGTTGCGCGGAAACGTGCCTACCCTGCCGCATACGGGATCATGTATCGAAGGTTGGACCGCTGAAGCACCGTCGGTTGCTCGCGCGGGGGGTTTGCTCATTCCATACGATCGATAACGTAAAATCGGCATTTCATTCGCGATCGTCCAGACAGCGCGAACCCCCGCGGCCGGCGAGGACCTTCGCGCCGTGAAGCGCGGGGATGCGGGTGTCCCCCTCGACACCGCGCATCGTTTCGGTCACTTCGCCGGCAAGGCGAGCTTTACGAGCGTGCCGAGAATTCTTCGACACTGCGCTTCAAAGGACGGCTCGAGCGCTGTGACGTACCCGTGCACTGCGCCGCTTGCAGCGCGGAATAGCTCTCGCCCATCTCGCGGAGCGCCACGCCGTACGCATTCGTGCGACGCCCGCCGAGGGAATACATGCCTTCACCGAGGTTGAGAATCACGGACGAGCTCGACCGCCGGAGCTGCTTCGCCAGATCACCGTCGTAGCGGGCAATCTGTGCAATCAACGGACGCACTGCCTTGAGCCAATCGAGAGCAATAGGATAGATCCGCAACATGACGTTCCGCCTTTCTTGCGCCGGCTGGCGCGATTAGGCGCCCCTCCGCTCTCGCGTCGGAGGTCGGGTCAAGGGCGCCGCAGGCGCCGCGCGAAGCGCGGGCGGAGCGAAGCTTCAGCCCCTTGAGGCGGCCGAGCACGAGTGCAAAATCAGAAAGCCCGAGCGACAATTCTCTCCGCCGTCGGTCCGCGAAAACTCCTACCCACCGCGCCACGCGCCGCCCCGCGCGAACCCCAAAAACAAGTCGCCCGAAGTAGCAAGCTTCCGTCCCAGGGCTGCGGCGCCCCCCGGCTCATGTGGCCGGTTCGATGAAGAAAGTGTCAACTACGCTGGCACAGGGGGCCGGTCTGATTTGTCAGTGATGTTCCCGGTTGCACCTGCACCTTCGCGCTCGCCCCCGCCTTCGCCTTCCGCCTGCGCCCCCGCCTCCGCACGAAACCACACAAACCCCGCACGTCCTCCCAGCAGACCCGTTCGTAAAGTACGGCTATCGCTGTCGCTCCTTCAAACTTCGACTTGTGATGAATGCTCAGAATTCACTTCATCGGGGCGGAACTTGAGCTCCCGATGGAACTCTAGTTCCAGCGCGCCCACTCGCGCAGGTAGTAGGTGACGAGCGCCTGATTGTCGAGTCGGTTCGTGTCTGCCGAAATGCGCTGCATGTCTCTGGGAAACTCGAACGACGCCGCTAGCGTTTCAGCGTTCAGGTAGCGCAGATCTGCTCTGGAAAGCACGGGCAGTCCGGCAGCGAGCGGCTCGTGGCGAGCGAGAGCGAACCCCCACTCGCCGAACGACGGGACGAACACGTGGTACGGCCGCACGTTGAAGCCCGCGCTTTCGAGCGTGCCGATCACGCACCAGTAGGCGGTGCGAGCGAACAGCGGCGAGGTGGCTTGCACCGCCAGGCTGCCATCCTTTGCCAGCCGTTTGCGCGCGACGCGGTACATCTTGTCGGAATAGAGCTTGCCGAGGGAATAATTGCTCGGATCGGGGAAGTCGAAAATCATCACGTCGAATTGGCGTTCCTCGCGGCCGAGCCACACGAACGCGTCTTCGTTCACGATACGCAGCTTCTGATTCGAGAGAGCGCCCGCATTCAGGCGGGTCAAACGCGCATCGGACCGAAACAGGTCCGTCATCACCGGATCGAGATCGACCAGGGTTACTTCGCGAACGCCGGGCCAGCTCAGCACCTCGCGCGCGGCCAGGCCGTCTCCGCCGCCGGCGATCAAGACGCGCTCGGGGTTTCGTGTCGCGGCCATGGCCGGGTGCACCAGCGCTTCGTGATAGCGACGCTCGTCGCTCGACGAAAATTGCAGATTGCCGTTGAGGTGCAGCGTCAGGCTTCCTTGGTGCTGGCCGAGCACGATGCGTTGATAGCGAGACTGCGCCAAGACCAGGGGTTTGCCGCCGAATAGCTCGGATTCCGCGAGCTCGAGCACGCGTTCTCCCTGCAGTAGCCCGAGCGCTAGCAGGACCAGCACGAGTACGGCGCGCACGCGCGCGCGGAGCAGCGCAGGCCGGTGGCCGTCGTTCAAATCGAGCACGAAGGTGGAAGCCAGCCCGACCAGCGCGTTGAGCACGCCGCACGCCAGCGACGTGTGTACGAGGCCGAGCTTGGGCACCAGCACCAGCGAAAACGCCAGTGAGCCGAGCAACGCGCCGGCGTAATCGAAGGTGAGCGCCTTGGCGATCAGCTCCTTGAACGAGATCTCTTGCTGCAAGATCCGGATCAGAAGCGGTAGCTCGAGACCCACGAGCACACCCACGGCAATGCAGCATGCGTACAGGATGAACGCGAAGGCGTGGGTGAAGCCGTAGGAGAGGAACAGGGCCGGCGCGCTGAATCCGCCGAGCAGCGCCGCGGCGAGCTCCACGTTCACGAACGTGGCAGGCAGATCGCGTTCGATGAAACGCGAGACGTACGCTCCCAAGCCCAGAGCCGAAAGATAGACTCCGATGACGATCGAGAACTGCGTGACGGAGTCGCCGAGCACGTAACTGGCGACGGCGGCCATGACCAGCTCGTAAATGAGGCCGGCCGTGGCGATGACCAGCACCATCGCCAAGAGGAGCGCCGTTCGCGTGCGGCGCTCCGGCTGCCCGAGCTCAGCCGCCGATGGCGGCTGCGATGATGATGCTGAGTCCAAGAATCACGGACCCGATGAGCACGGCCAGGGCCGTGTTGTGGTCTTCCTCGATCTCCTTGCGCAGCGAAAATGGCGTGACAAGCCGGATGATCACGAAGCTTGCCGCGAACATGACGATGCCAATCAGCGAGTACACGATAGACGCGACCAGTGCCTTGACGAACGGAGCCCAGCTGATGGTGTCCATACCGACGCATTTATCGCCTCACGCCGTGCGACACAAACTCCAGCGCTGGCGCCGCTGCCGAACCGGCGCCGCTGCGCCCGAAGCCCCCCGGGTTTTGGCCTCGATTCGGGCTGTCGGCTCGGTTCGGGCGGGCTTCGCATGCCGGCCCCCTTTCCGTGACCGAACCGTGTAAGCTCGCTGCGAGCAGGGGCCGAATGCTGGTGCTTTTGGGGCCGATCTTTCGAGGAACCGACGAAGAATACGCGGAGCTCGCGCGCGTTACGGGCATG
>DATHEN010001397.1:0-2485 GCA_035318565.1 Polyangiaceae bacterium | reverse complement strand
AGCGGTCGCTTCCAGCCAATCATCCATCGAGGAGAAGTCATGCAGGATTCGACGGCTGAAATCGAAGTGCCCAGCGTAGCTCCGTGTCTGAATCCAGCGCGCGCCGGTCGCCACGTGCGCATTCGGCCCGTACTGCCAGGCGATCACAAATGGCTCCATGAATTGGCAGTGATGACCGAGCAAGGCGCTCGCTGGCGACTACAGGGCACGGTGCCGAGTTTCGAGCAGTTTTTGCAGGTCTTGTACGCTGGCACACACGCGAATTTCGCGCTCGAGCGCGCGCGCGACGGCGCAGCTTACGGGCTCTGTCAGCTCTGGCAATTCGACCCCCTGGCGCGCACCGCGCACCTGACCACGATGCTGGCGCCAGGGTTCGTGCGCAAGGCATGGCCCATGGAAGGAATCTTTCTGTTCATCGATTACGTGTTCAGCTGCTACGGCCTTCGCAAACTCTACCTGGAGTCGCTCGAAGACGAAGCGAAGCAGTACGCGATCGGCAGCCGTTCGCTGCTCGTGCTCGAAGGTAAGCTGAAAGGTCACAAGTTCGTGCACGGGCGCTACGTGGACAATCTGATTTTCGCGCTCTGGCGCGAGACATTCGTCGCCCACCGCGACCACTTCTTGCCTGTCGTGACACCGCTCCTGCCCCCGGAGTCGAATGAAATGATCTGACGATCGCGGCGTGCCAGCGCAACGAAACCACTTTTTCGATGGTGCCGTCCTGCACCGTAACCGGAGGATCGAGAAATGCGAAAAACAACCAGAGTCGTGCGTCTTGGAAACACGGTGGTGGTGGCTGCAGCAGCAGCCATTCCGCTCACAATCAGTACGGTGTCACTCGCCCAGGATGAACCGGATGACCCGGGGTGCACGCGCGTCCATGCGCAGCTCATCGAAGTCAAACCCTTGGTCACTCAAAACGGCAAGACACTCGGCCGCGTAGGACTCTGGTATAGTCCCTCGTCGCGCTGCGTTTGGGGTGCGGCTACCAACGACAGCGGCGACAGCTCAACGGAGGCCGGACAACTGGAGGTCTTGGTGTGGCGTCGAGCAAGCAGGGACTTGCCCGAGCGCGTCACACACGGAGGGACTACTCAGGCTGGCCAACGGGTCATCGGGACGGCGGCCATCTACGACGCCGCCATTACCGACCCCAACACGCAAGCGCTCGCCTACGGCAAGCTCGACGGCGGCAGAGATGGTAACGCCCAAGGAAAGACTAATTGGTTTTGAAAGCTCTGGGGGCTTGTCCCTGACTTGGTTTCGAACCTGCGGTGCGGGTGTCTCCGCTGGACACCGCGCACCGTCCCTATCACCTCAGGCTGCCGCCGAAGCAGGTGTTCACGGTCGCACGGCGATCTCGAGCACGAGTTTCTGCGTGAACGGATCGCCGACGAAGGCTCGGTGGATCTCCAGCATCGTTTCGAGATGCGGCAATGTCCAGCCCACGCCGATTCGGGCGGCGGCGCGCGACGCGCCGTCCTCGTCCGCGATGGGCAGCGCACCATAGACGCCGGCTCGCATGCGAAATGCCGGGAGCAACGCGAGCGACGCCGACAGGGCGCCGCTGACCTCGGAGCGATTCATGGGATCGACAAGAGGCCGGGGGCCAGCGGCGTGAGCACGATGATGGTGATGGTGCTCACTCATGGATGCCTCGTGAGAGTCTTTCGAGACGAGAGCGCGGCTATAGTGGGTCTCGCCGGCGACCATCAAGCGACCCAGCGTCCGGTTGGCGAACAGGCCGGGCATGAGCATGAAATGCCCCATGCCCAGCTCGTGCTCGGCATTTCCCGTGGGCGCCGTGGCTGCGAACGCGACACCCAGCCGGGCCGTGTCGGCACGCATTCGAAGAGCCACCACGCGCGTCCCGACGAGCACGTCCCCGAGGCCGCGAAACTCGGCCTGGTTTCGCAGCAGACGATAGCCTGGAAGCGCTGCGTATACGGACGCCCAGGGCACGCTCCACTGGGCACTGACGCGAAGTCCCTCGTAGTGACCTTCGTAGTTCCGCGTGTGGAAACCGGCCGCTTCGGCGTTGATGCCGACACGCAGTCCGCGCGAAGTGGCTTCGGACGCGGAGGGCGAATGACACGCCTGTGCGTTCACGAGCGACGGGACGGTCATGGCAAAAACGAAGACCGCCAGTGCGAGCCTTGAACCGACCACTCTCGGCGCCCCTCAGCGTTCGGCGTGGCGTGCGGGCAGGCGCAGAGTGGCCCGCGTGCCGGAGCCCGCATTCGATTCGAAGGTCAGGGCTCCGCCGCGACTTTCAGCAAAAGCACGTGCGAGAAAGACGCCAAGACCCAGGCCTCGCCCCCGTGGCTTCGTCGTGAAGAAGGGCTCACCGACTTTGGCCAGAACGGTCGAAAGCATGCCCGTGCCCCGATCCTCCACTGCGACGCGTAGCTCTGCGCTATCGCGGGTCAGCTCGACGACGACGCGGCCCTCGGGACCGCTCGCGTCGATTCCGTTCTTGGCAAGC
>DATHEN010001396.1:0-3703 GCA_035318565.1 Polyangiaceae bacterium | reverse complement strand
CGCGAACGTGCGTGCGATTCCCCAGCGTTACCGGGGTCCTGCTCCAGACGTCATTGAGCAGCACGTCGGGCTGCGTTTGGAGCGCGCCGCTCGTGAGATTGACGACCGCTGCACCATCCGTGGATGCCTTCTCCACGCGCGAACCCGGCCCGAACTGAATACCCGAGCGCGCGTCCAATGCCACGTTCATCAACGACACGCCCTTGGGCGAAGACAGCGTTACTGTGCGCTCGGTGAGCCTCGCGCGTTGCGAGCCCGTGGCACCTTCTGAACGTTGAGTATTGCAACCGAATGCGCCGAATGTGAGCACCGCGAGCGGTACCCACAGCACGCGAAGCGTCGAAAAACCCCGTAGAGCTGCAATCATGCTTAACCCCCGGACACAGCAACACGTCGCAGCGAAGCTGCAACCAAACACTCTTAACCCACCCGAACGGGTGAGTGTCGACAATACCGAACATGCACGCGCTTCGCAAGCCGGTCGTTCTTCAAGTGCCGGCGCGTTCGTTAACGTCATGCATTTGGCGCACGCCGCGGACGCGTATGCCACTATTGGCACGATGGGTGATGGGGATTGGAACCATTCGTGCACACGAGCGTGCAGATGACTGTACAAATGACGTGCTCGCGCTCGACAGCGCTAAAGCTGGCGGTGCTCTGTGCAGTGTTCGTCATCTCGTGCAGTTCCGGCACGGAGGGTGAAACTAGTAAGTCGCCGGCGCGCGACTCGGGGGCGCAAGATTCGGCCGACGCTGACGTGCCGCACGATGCGCAAACAGAGCTCGACGGGGCGCGGAGCGACGGCGGTGCGACCGACTGGCTGATGACACTCGCTGCGTTCTGCAATCAGGAGTGCCAGTCCACCCAGGGCCTGAGTTGCGCGACGCAGTATGCGACGCTCGAAGCCTGCTCGGTGGAATGCCGCAGGGAATGGCAGCGACTTTGGCTCGTGCGTTGCGACACGGAAGTACCAGCGTACGTGTACTGTGTAGACGACCATCCAGGAGCGCAGTCGTACACGTGCCCCGGTGGGGTGAAAACCGCTGCTGATGACGCTTGCAACGCTGCGTTTGCTGCCGTCAAGCACTGTGCAGAGAACTGAGTGCGCTGCGTCGTTCAGTGATGAGCGTGGTGTTGGCGGCGTGCTCCAATTTTTCTCACGGCCAGGTGCGCGAGTCCCACTTCTCGTTGGTGCATTGAATGTCGCTCTCGGAGTAGAAGAAGCCGAAGAAGCCGCACATTTCGTCGGGGAAACGCACGGTCTGCGTTCCTGGGTTCTGCCAGGTGCAGCGCGTGCGTAGCAGTGTGCCTGCGGGGATGTGCAGCGGGGTGCCTGCGGGCGCGTGCGTGTAGTTGGGGATGCCGCCCCACTCGTGGTCCCAGACGTCGTCGCGTTTGAGCTCGCTCGTAATGCCGTCCGGGTACACGGCTTCGGTGAGCGCGGAGCTGCCGAGCTCGTGCATGTGGTTGGCGTACATCAGGATCTCGAGATCCTCGCGAACGCGGCAGTTCATGTGGTGACTGGTTTCGCGGCCGGGCTCCAGTAGGAACGAGAGTGTGGTGCTGTTGAACAGGGCAACGACGCGCGCGTTCGGCGTGGGGTCGAGGAGTTTCACGTCCAGGTAGCTGCGCGCCTCGCGCATTGCGTGCGTGGGGTTCATGTGATGCACTTGCACGACGAGTGACTCGCCTTTGCGCAGCAGAAACACGGCGCCTTCGGGCAGCTGAAAAGACTCGCCGCCGGGGCCTGGAACGCCGCCGAGAAAGCGGGTGGTGAGGTGTGCTTCGCTCGGCCAGTCTCCGGTAAATCCGCTGGGCTGTGTGATGCTGGTGGCGTGCAGCAGCGCGTGGTGACCGCCGGCTGTTTGCTTACCGCGTACGTCCAGCACGTACTGGTCACGTTCGGCAGGTGGAGCGACCCATTGCGCGTAGATGCGACTTTCGCCCGGCGCGAGCGTCAGCGAGGGTGTGTAGAAGCGCGTGTAGCCCGGAGCGGGAGGCTCGGAACCGAACTCGGCCATCACCGGACCGGGCGCTGTGTCCTGACTCGTGGAGCCACAGGCGACGAGGCCGCCGGCGAGGAGCGCGACTGCAAGCGCGCGGTGCAGTGCGGCGCTCATGGAGAGGCTCATGGAGAGAGAGACGAGCTGGCGGGCACGTGGTCGTAGGTGCCTCGCGCGAGCTTCAGTTGCAGGAGATAGCGCGCGAACTTGAAGAGCTCGCGAGCGTGGCGCATCTTCGAAACACCGTGCTCGCGGGCCGTGTAGTGCACGGGTACTTCTGCGAGCGTGCATTCGGCTTGGGCGAGACGCGCCGCGAGCTCCAGGACGAACTCGAAGCCGTCGCAATGGAGCGGCACTGCGTGCAGGGCGTCTCTGCGCACCGCGCGCAACCCTGTGTACAAGTCCGTGAGCGGTTGCCCGAAGAGCACGCCAAACGCGCTGCTCACGAGCGCGTTGCCCGCGCGGCGGCTGAGTGCCATTTGTGTGGGCTTCACTCCCGCTTCCGAGAAGCGCGAACCGTACACGGCGTCTGCATGGGCCAGCGCTGCGATTAGCGCGGGGATGTCCTCGGGGTGGTACTCGAGATCGGCGTCGATCATCACCACGCGATCTCCGTTGCCTGCGCGCACGCCGTCCCGCAGTGAACGGCCGTAGCCCAGGTTTTCGCTGTGGCGCACCAGCGTGACGTCATCGAGGCTCGCGAGCAGCTCGCAGGTGCCGTCGGTGGAGGCGTTGTCGACGAAAATCAGCTGCGCGTTCGGGCAGCTCTGGCGCAAGCGCGCGTAGAGCTCGGCGACGCAAGCCACCTCGTTGTAAACGGGCACAATGACGTCAATCGAGGGCTTCAAGCGGCTCATGTTTAGCACTGCTGCTGCCCGGCCGTGATCGCGAGCTGCGCCGAACGGGGGCGCCGCCCCGGACGGCCGAGAGCGGCGGCTGTTTCCGATGCACAGCTTCTTTTTCGAGGCTCACGGCAAAACGCGGGCGCGTGTCGAATGCCGCGATCGCGGCGGCGACAGCCGGACATTACATCCGGGCATGAGCACAGGACTGCGCCGCGACCCCAGCGCGGGATCACTCATCGGGGTCATCGCCGCCGCGGGCCTCGGGCTGCGCGCCTTGCCGTTCACCCAGTCGGTCCCGAAGTGCTTGCTGCGCGTGGGCGGAGTGCCGCTCATCGAACGCAATTTGTTGCTTCTGCGAGATAAGTTGAAGATTCGCGACGTTCGCGTCGTGATCGGGCACCACGGAGGCTCGATTCGCGAGCACTTGGGTGACGGCTCTCGCTTCGGCGTTCGCATCACGTATATCGAGAACAACGCCCTCGACCGTGAGCTGGCGTATTCGATTTATCTCGGTTGCCGCGGCACGCGTAGTGCTTGCTGCGTGCTTCTCGGTGACGAGTACTACTTCGGAACGAACCACGAGGGGCTGCTCCGCCCGGAGTTTCGCTGCGCGCTCGGCGTGTGCACGGTGATCGCTGGTCCGAGCGCTGACCAGCTTCGGAAAAATTACAGTGTGACAATTGCTTCCGGTCGCATCGCGGACATGCGCGAGAAGCCGCGCGCTGAGCACTCGCACATGGGAACAGGCACTTTTTTGCTTTCAGCGGCTCTCGTCGAGAAGCTCGAGCGCGCGTTCGAGACGACGGGCAGGGAGGCTCCGCGCGTCTTCACGAATTGGCTCGCCGAGGGCTGCCG